>JALCZJ010000005.1 GCA_022690815.1 Ferrimicrobium sp. | reverse complement strand
GTCATATTGACGAATGCCTGACTCTGTGTTGTTGAGGACCTGGTAAAGGGTGGACTGGCGTCTATAGAGATAGGCCCCAGGTCGCAGATGCGATTCGCGTACTTTGGTGATTGCCTCGGTGCTCATTGGTGCTCACCCAACAACTGCAAGGACCATCTGCGAAAGCACACCCACCAACTCTGTGCTCGTCGTGTGGCTTGTACCAGGTGGCTTGGCTGATGGGCTATGGGTAGCTGGGATGACCCGAGATGTCCGTAACCATCGCGCCATTCCTCGGCTGAGCAATACCCCCAAACCAAGTGGGCTACTGGTTGACTTACCATCGAGTGCATGGCTACGAAGCGCCTCATAGCACTCGAGATCTTCGTCATGAACACTCCCCTCATCGAGGGTCTCCACTTTTGGGCTGGCGCAAACGCGCCAGTGCTCGTTCTATCGACCGAGGGTGGACCCGGATTCCAAAGTTCTCTTCAATGGGGGCAACAAGGCTAAGGGCCCGAAGATCTGGGTTCTGCTCTAAGAGCTGTTGTACAAAGGACACCACCTCGACCGACATCTTGTGAGCTCTGCGTGGTCCCGGACGAACCGGCATCAGGCCAGCCATGCCGTAACGGTCAAGTGCGAGAGCGGCCTCATAGAAGGATGGACGAGAAAAGCCATACTCTGTCACAGCGTGGCTGACGCTATCTCCGTCGATGCGTACTTTGCGAACCATCTCGTACTTTACCTGCATGAGATCTCTGGGGTCTAAGAACTCAGAGGTCGCAAAGGCCGGATCGCACACCGCCTCGTGATTGAGATTGAAGCAACGCTCGGCCTTTAACGCCTCCATCTTCGCATCCTGTCTTGGGTCTGTCATTGGTTTCCTTTCTTCCACTGGCTCGTGAGCACTGTAAGGCTCCTTATGCTATACCTAGTACAACCTGTCAAGCCTGCCATCTACTGAGCTGCAGGTTCTTTTAGCACCCCCTACCATCAGATCCGTACATGGCATAATGGGCCTTACAGTTACGGCAAAGTTACCCTTACACATGCTTTCCTCGTATCCCCTCCATGATCTCAAGTAGGTCGAGGAGGTCTTGCACTCGGAAGGCACTGCGTCCGGCCGATATCGACACGAATACATCTGGTTCCCCAAACTCAGTCCATGACGTGGGCAACGACTGCATCGAGTGATCATGGCCAAAGAAGAACACTCGGTCCTGGCTCCAGGCATTTGCATGCCGAACGAAGACGAACTCATAGCCGAACCATGGGTGAAACGGATGCGTCACCCGCACAGTTTCATACTCAGACGTGCTAACGGGTGTAGTTGACTGCGATCTCCAAGCCTATGGCCGAGTCACTTTGGGCATCACGCAAACGAGAGCTCATCTATCGCACAACCTTGAGCACACGAGAGGAGGCAAGGACCGCAATCTTTGACTGGATCAACTGGTACAACAAGACGCGACGACACTCGGGGATCAAGTATCTCTCGCCGATTCAGTTCGAACAAGGGGCTAGGGTGCAAGCCGCATAGCTAAGCAGAAGTGATGTGTTCCATATGGTGAGCAAGTCAAGATCGCGTTATCGTAGCCACGTTCTTGCGGTACCAGCGTTAAAAAGTAATCACCAAAGTGCGTTAGTGCGGTAGCGAGATCCAGTTGTTGGCGACTCGCGACGATGATGGTTGCGGCACCTACGGGATCGAGGGCAGGCCGTCGATGCTGCGGGTGTTAAATCGTTTGCGATAGCTGTGCAAACCTTCGTCACCCTTGGCGGCAATCCAATTCTCCAAGCGATCCCGTTGACGCATCTGTGCCGCCATTGGAACGCCATAGCCACAGGATTCCCCAACCTCCTTGATGGTTATCCAGATGATCGCGCGTGCTCCATCGCGTTGGGGAAACTTGGTTATCAAACTGTCAAAACGTGATCCACCTGGCAGCAATGGTTGCCCGCTACCGTAGATGCGCAGAACGTTCGGGACGCCAGCGAACGAGCAAAACATCAGTGTTATGCGCCCATTTTCCCTGAGATGGGCGATGGTCTCCGCCCCTGATCCGGTGAGGTCCAAGTAGGCCAAATGGTGGCTATCGGGGAGGTAGAGGGTGTCGCGTAATCCTTTTGGTGAGCAGTTGATGTGGCCATGGTCAGACAGGGGCGCCGTGGCAACGAAAAACACCTCCTGGGCATGGATGAAGTCGATGTCATCCTTCGTGAGTTCTGTGCGCATGGTCATGTAGTTGACTCTAGCCATGGGTTAACGAGCGTCGCGCAATTCGAGATGACGCAGTGCACCCGATAGACTCGCGGCTCCATCTCGCGTGATGCGTTCAGCGGGTGGGCGTATGCTCTGTTGCCCATGCGGCCTGGGAGCGCGGGAACCTTGGGTGGTACGCGGAATAGGTGGTCATGGTCGCCGTTTTACTATCTGAGAAAGTCAATTGCCAGAAAGGTGCACAGATGCAGATTGTCGGATTATCAGGTAGCTTTCGACAGGGTTCGTACAACACCAGGTTGCTGCGCTTCATCGGAACGCTCTTTGATGCGGATGCCGAGTATGTCGTCGTCAGCGATCTTGATCAGCTGCCGTTCTACGCAGAGTCCTGGGAGTCAGCGCTTCCAGCCTATGCCGAACGACTTCGCGCGCTCGTAGCTGACGCTGATGCGCTGATCATCGCTTCCCCGGAGTATAACCACTCCTATACGCCGGTTATCAAGAACGCGATCGATTGGCTATCACGTCCCTATGGTGCCGGGTCAATCACGCGCAAGCCGGTGGCACTGGTCGGTGCGTCGCCGAGTCTGTACGGGACCATTCGAGCGCAGTCGCATCTGCGCCAAGTTTTGCACGGGGTTGATGCTGATGTCGTGACGCGTCCAGAGATCTTTGTTAATGATGCTTCCGCGAAGTTCGATCTGCAGGGGAACCTTACCGATGAGGTTGGGGTGGAGCTCGCCAAGGCGTTAGTCGCCCGGTTGTATCAGTTAGAGGTGTCGGATCGTCGCTTGACGGCCTAACGGGGCTCGCATCCTTTCCCATTCGAAGGCGCCATTGGTGTTGAGTCATGAGCTGCCACGACATAAGCCGTTAGGATGCTGGCGGTGGCTCCGGTTACCACCGGTGCCAATGGACCGTGGGTATCGGCGGCGTTGGTGACCAAGAATGCGTTCGATTCTCGGTGTGGGCCATGCGCGTCCTGAGCTTCTATGCTGAGCCCAATGTTTGTAGTGGTTGGTGGCCCAAATGGCCGACCAGTCGATGGATGGCGATGCAGCAAGCGATAGCACAACTATCAAGACAAACTGGTCAGTAGCAATCGATCAAGGATGGAGGCACAACGTGGTAGCGAGCCGAGAGCGGGCCATGATCTGTTTTGCTGGACCTCTTGGCAGCTCCGACCATAGAGTTATTGAACTTTTTGGCTTCACGGAGTTTGATCCACTTCCGATGCCCTCGGTGGAGGAAGTCATTTTCACTGTCTCGACGACCCCTGGCCTTCTCGGCGTGCTGCCGATCGAGAACTCCACCGAAGGCGAGCTCACCCTGACGCTGGATCGGTTGATATTTGATGCTGACGATGCCCTTATCGTGGGTGAAGCGGTCCTCGCCGAGGAGATTTGGGGGTTTTCACTCAACGGCGAGGCCTCGGTGCATACCGCCATCTCGCATTCGATGATTCTGGATCTTTGCGCCGACTTCATCCGTCATCGGGGACTCAGCGTGAAGCATGCCGTCTCGACGAAGGCGGCGTGCGATGAGGTGATCAACGCGCTCGATGTTGGACTCATGGCGCTCGCACCCCCGAGCGTCGGAGCTCAAGCTGGACTCAATGCGGTTGAGACCCAAGTCGCCCGGGTGAGTGAGTTACGTACCCGGTACGCGCTGATTGCCAATAGCCTGCCAGCGCCAACCGGTGCCGACCGAACCATGCTTGCGATTGTCCCTCGTTACGACGCCGTTGGCGCCTTGAGTGAGATCGCTGGTCAGTTCAAGAGCCACGACGTCAACATGACCTCGATCCTGTCGCGTCCTCTGGCTGGAGAGCGTGACGTCCACTGTTTTGTTGTTGTTGCTGATGGTCACGCTCATGCGGAGCCTGTGCGCTCACTCTTGCGCTCGCTCTTGCGGGCTGGCCATCAGGTCAAACTGATGGGTTGCTATCCTCGATGGACGGCCAAAGAGGTGGTGACCCCGTCGACGCAACTCCCCAGAGGGGTGCTGGCCTATGAAGACAGTGCTGATACACCTCGTTTGTAAGGCGCAGTGACGGTGGTTCCTGGCATGCCAGAGGCTGTCACGGATGCTCGGTACCGACTTGGCTGTGTCGGGATTCTCGGGCTTGGCCACATGGGGGCGTCACTGGCTGGTGCGCTCGCAACCCGGGTATCGGTCCTCGGTTTTGACCCGGACGCCCGAGCCATTGCCTATGTCACGGGTGTGTTCGGTATTCGGGGCGCCCAATCATTGCAAGAGCTTGTGACCCAATGTTCAGTGATCATGATCGCCGCGCCGACGCCGAAGGTTCCGGTGCTAAGAGCCGAGCTGGATGCGCTGGCCGAGCTGGTGGGTACTCGGCCGGTCGTGTGTGATATCGCCTCCGTAAAGGCTGATCTTGGACTAGGGAGCCAACGAGATTTGGCGCTACGGTTCGTGAGTCTGCACCCGATGGCTGGGCGCGAAGGCAATGGGGCCATGAGTGCAGACCCGACGATCTTTGCTCGGGCGAACTGGGTGGTGGTTCTCTCCGGGTGTGAAGAGCCTGAGGCGCTGCTCATGGCGATCAGTATTCCTTTGGCCCTTGGCAACGGCGTTGTGCCGATGTGGCTGGCCCAACACGATGAGGCAATCGCTAGTGTGTCGACCTTGCCGCATGTGAGCGCGGCTGCCCTCGCCCGTGCCGTCGGTACGAGCGAAGATCGCGATCTCCTCTCCTTGTTGGCCGCAGGTTCCATTCGCGACGGTGTGCGTGTGGCGCGTACCGATCCTCGTCGGATCGTTGAGATGGTCTACCCAAACCGCAGCGCACTGCGCTTGGCTATCGATGCCCTGATCGACGAGCTGCTCGCCTGCCGTGATCATCTCGATGACGTGGTATGGTTATCCGACTGGATGGGTCAGGCTCATCTCAATGCGAGTGCCCTTGCGCGAGAGGTCGGCGAGGTGACACACAAGTATGTGGCGCTCGAAGCGCTCGGCGACGAACTCGGACGCTTGGCGAGTGCTCACCGCCTTGTTGTAGGCCTAGACTGGCAAGCCCCTCAGCTGCGAGTGGACTCAGTTGGCTATGAGTCGAGTCGAGACTCTGAGACGTAGTTCGGCTCCAAGACTTACGAGTTCGTCAATCGCCGGTAGGTCATGGTTTTTCATGATGCGGCCGATCAAGGCGTGTTGGGCGCGATGTAATGCGATCAAATCAACGTGCTTAAGTTGACCTTCGATGCTGCAGGGCTGCCTCGCCAGTTCATCGCCCCCTTCGCTTGCGGCGAAGGCGATGATGGCTCGCTCCCATCGAAAAGTCTTTACTCCCGCGACGAGCAACTCGTGAGAGCCCCCGGTCGATGGCGGGAGCGGGAGGGGATCAGCGAGTTCGAGAAGCGCGTCGATGGTCAGCGGTCGTGCAAGCGCATAGCCTTGCCCGAGTTGAGCCCCGAGTGCGTCTAGAACGGGCACCATTCGAGGATCTTCGATTCCCTCGATGACGAGCTCGATCCCGAGGAGTTTGCTTGCATCGATGGCGACGGTCATGAGTGGAAGTCCGACGTTGAGGAGGTCGATTGGTTCCGAGAAGGCGCGATCGAGTTTTACCTCATCGAAGGGGAAACTCATGATACGCGACAGTGAAGCGTATCCGCTTCCGAAGTCGTCCAGGGCGATGTGGTGGCCCGCTTCCTTGAGCAAAGAAAGTGGGCCATAGGCCAACGATACGAGATCTTGTGTCTCGATGACCTCGACGCCAAGTTGTTTTGGGTCGAGTCCACGTTCGCGCCAGCGGTCGATGATCGACTGAGCGCAGGTGTCACTTGAGATGAGATCCGGCTCGATATTGATGGAGATCGGTAGTGATAGGCCTCGCGAGGCGGCGTGGTCAGCCACTTGTTCGAGCACTGACTCAAAGACGCGATGGCGTTCATCCCTCGACAGCGCTGTGATGAAGTCCTCAGGGCCGATGATCCCTGCTGGCGAGCGGAGGCGAACCAGGGCCTCAAGCCGTGCGATGGCACCCGTGTGAAGGTTGACGATGGGCTGGTAGCGCACCTCGAGATGGTCCGTTCCACGGGCGATGAGGGAATGAATAGCCCGCATTTTCGATGGCGGTGTGGTGGACCGAGGCGGTGATGCGACTAACTGGAGACCCTCGGTCGGTCCTAAGGCTAACGCCTGCTCGAGTGCAGCCTCGGCGGCGTCGAGCAGATCGAGCGCGTCATCACCGTCGTCTGGAGAGATGGCCATGCCAGCGTGCCAGCTCACTGTGTTGTCGCGAGGTATGGAGGCACTCATTTCGTCGAGACTTGCGAGTTCTCGCTCCATGATGGCCATTACCTCAACGCGATCCTTCGCACCCTCGATGAGGAGTGCAAAGCTCGTGTCTCCAAGGCGGGCGACAGCGTCGGTGGACCGAGTTAGGGAGTCAAGCCGGTGGGCATAGCCGACGAGCGCCCGCTCCCGGTCACGCGGGTCATGTGTCTCGGTTTGGGCCACGAGCGCATCCACGTCGATGATCGATACGGCGATATGTGAATGGTTGCGTTGGGCTCGCTGGAGAGCGGCGGTGAGCGCTTCGACGAGGCCGCGGCGATTCAAGAGCCCGGTCAGTGGATCATGATGGCCAAAGGTCAGTGCAGATCGCAGCTCGTGCCGGTACCGTCGGTCCAAAGTGTCGATGGCGCGGCCAACGAGACGCTGACGTTGGCGTTCGATCAGGGAGGCGGGTACATCTTGGCGAGCCACGATCGTTAACGACGCTAACGTCTCGATGAGCATCGAGCAGGCAGAGAGGGGCAGTCCATGTCGCTGCAGGGTCAGTCCTGCTAGCTCTGCCCCTTTGAGACTGGCTTCGGGGTCGACCAGCGATGGGGCGAGCGCTGCGATGAGCGGCCCTATCGTCTCGGTTGAGACCGACCATTCTTCGTCAGCTTGTTGCCCGAGGCGTACCATCGTTTTTTTGACGCTGTCTTGGAAATCGGCTATCTCGAACCAGGGCGTTCCATGTTGCAGATTGTTCACAGGTCGCCCGATCCTTCCGTTGTACATCCGATCGATACAATGCTGCCGCCGTACGCAAACTCCTTGGGCAGAGCCAGTATACGAGTTGTCAACCAACCACCAACCGCACTATCGATAGGTGAAGCCTTGTGCGAGAGTCATTTTGTTGCGTGCTGGCTCACCCCTATTTGACAAGACCAAGAGTACTGGCTCGACGGTCGTGTGGGGATCAAAATTACAACGATCATGCTACGGACTGATCCCGTGTGTCCACCAGGCGCTGGCTGGGCTTCGTGAGCTCCAAGCATTTGACCCAGGTATCTGCGTGCCTGGTAGCGCTCGGTCAACTTTGGTAGGATACTGTCCAGGTACTCGCCGTAACGGGCGGACATTGTGAAAGATGAGGTGATCGTGGAATCAACGATGCAACACGGCGAATTGACGGTGGCTGCGATATTGCGTTATGGTGCGCAGGCTTTCCCCGACTCCGAGGTGGTCTCGTTCGATCAAGAGCACACGACGACAACCACTTTCGCACGGGTTGCTGCTCGGGCTGCTCAGCTCGCCAATGCGCTTGTTGACGTGGGCATTCACCCCTCTGATCGTGTGGGTACCTTCTGTTTCAATCACGCGGCCCATCTTGAGGCCTACCTTGGGATCCCGGCGATGGGCTCGGTGATCCACACGCTCAACATTCGACTTGCTCCCGATCAGCTCAGCTTTGTCATCAACGATGCCCAAGACCGTGCCATCATCGTTGATGGTGTCGTGCTACCGATGTTGGCGCAGGTTCTTGGGGGCTGTCCCAGCGTGGAGACGATTGTTGTGGTTGGTCCCACTTTGGACACGGGCGTGCGTGACCAGTTGGCCCAGCGTCTCCGGGTGGTCGACTACGACGATTTTCTCGAGGGTCAACCGACGGTATTTGATTGGCCGCGAGTCACCGAGACGGATGCCGCTATGGTTTGCTATAGCTCGGGGACGACCGGCAATCCCAAAGGTGTTATCTATTCGCATCGCTCGAGCTATCTCCATGCGGTGAGCGCGTTGCCGCTCTATGGCCAGCGGAGCTGGAACATCCTTGAATCCAAGGGCGATCGTGCACTGATCGTGGTTCCGATGTTTCACGCCGCGGCTTGGGGTGCGCCTTATGCCTGTTGGTTAACCGGGTCCACCATGATCATGCCTGGTAGATTCTTGCAGGCGGAGCCCCTCGCAATCATGATCGACAGGTTCAAGCCAACGGTGTCCTCGGGTGTCCCCACGATCTGGAACGATCTCCTGCACTATCTTGAGTCTCATCCAACCGATGTCTCGAGCTTGCGGATGCTCACATCCGGTGGGTCGGCAACTCCGCGATCGTTGATCGAGGCGTATCTTGAGCGTCACAACATTCCGGTGGTCTCAGGATGGGGTATGACGGAGACGTCCCCGGTCTGTACGCTGGCGATTCCGCCCTCTGGAACACCTCGCGAGTGCTTAGTCAATTACCTTGAGACCGCGGGCAAAGTGGTCCCGGGCGTGGAGTTACGCATCGTCGACGACGAACATCATGTCCTCCCATGGGACGGTCAAGCAATTGGCGAGGTACAGGTGCGGGGTCCTTGGATTACAGCTGGTTATCTCGGGGGCCAAGGTGGCGAGAATTTTGACGATGGATGGCTTCGTACTGGGGATATCGCGACGGTTGATCATGAGGGTTACATGCGTATTGTCGATCGCACGAAGGATGTGATCAAGTCGGGTGGCGAGTGGATCTCCTCGATCGGATTGGAAAATGCCATCATGGCCCATCCGGCTGTCGCTGAGGCGGCCGTGATCGCCGTCCCGGATGACCGGTGGTTCGAACGTCCTCTTGCCTTTGTGGTGGTCAAGCCAGGTGCTTCGCTTGATGTTATGGAGTTGCGAGATTTCCTGGCGAGTCGGGTGGCAAAGTGGTGGCTTCCTGAGCGTTACTCGTTCGTTGATGCCATTCCACGAACCTCAGTTGGCAAGTTTCACAAGAAGGTTTTGCGAGAGGGTGTTCAGGCGGGCAACTACGACATCCAGATGATTGATCGAGTCGGAGGCGGTCAGTCATAGTGGCTGGTGACGAATCCCAAGATCGGTTGCTCGCTGGGGTCGCAGAGTTGCTTGCCCAGCTTGACGACCTGACTTTTTCCCAGCTCATTCACCTGCGCGATCTCGATCCGATCAGGGTGAAAAAGACCCAACAGGAGCTCGCGAAGGTACGACGGGCACTACTCAAAGCTCAACAGGTTTTGAGTCACTTGGACCTTGACGTTGGGGTGCAGGAGGAGAACGAATCATGACCGATGTTGGCGATGTGCTGTGGCGGCCGATTGACGATGGGATGGAGAGTCCTCTCGGCCGTTTTCTCACGACCGAAGGCCCAGGGCTTGGTATTCACACGGCGTCCTATGCTGATCTCTACCGAGCGAGTATTACCGAGATTGGTCCTTTCTGGCGCGCGGTTGGCCGCTTTTGTCAGCTGGCGGGAGATCTCGGTGAGCGCGACCTCGTCGGAACGTTACCAGACGCCATCTTTTTTCCGGATGGAGTGCTCAACTATGCCGCTGAGGCCCACGCGCGGTTTTGTGACCCGGCAGGTATTGTCGTAGCCGATGAGAGCGGGGCACAGCGCAAGGTGCTGGCCTCCGAGTTTTGGCACACCGTTGCCCAGCTGGCAGCCACGCTCAAGGTGGCGGGTGTCCAACCGGGTGACCGAGTGGCAGGGTATCTTCCAAACGTCTACGAAGCGGTCGTTGGGCTATTCGCTTCGGCGAGCATTGGTGCGGTTTGGTCGTGCACCTCGCCCGATTTCGGCGCTGGCGCCGTCGTCGATCGCTTCCGCCAAATCGAGCCCAAGGCCGTTCTCGCGGTCAGTGAATACCGCTACGGCGGGCGAAGGATCGATCGGCGGGCACCGTTGACCCAAATTTTGACCTCGTTGCCGAGTGTCGATACGTTGATCGTCGTAGGGCCACCCGATGAACCCCCAGAGGGGGCGTGGCGTAGCATCTCGTTTGAAGAGGCGACCCAGGGGGACCATGCTCTGAGTTTTACGCCTGTGGTCTTTAATCATCCACTGTGGGTTCTTTACTCCTCTGGGACCACGGGCATTCCAAAGGCGATCGTGCATTCCCACGGCGGTATCGTCTTGGAACACAAGAAGGTTCTCGAACTCCAGCATGGCGTGACAACCGATAGTACTTTCTTTTGGTTCTCGTCTACGGGCTGGATGATGTGGAACTTCCTCATGGGTGGCCTGCTTGTCGGTGCGTCCATCGTCCTGTACGACGGGTCCCCGGGCTATCCAAACCTGGAACGGCTGTGGCGACTCATCGACGAGGCACAGATCACGTTCTTTGGTGTGTCTGCCCCGTTCCTGCGCAGCTGCCAGGTTGGCCAGGTTGACATGCACACGTTCATGGATGGCTCTTCGCTGCGAGCGATTGGATCGACGGGAGCGCCACTGACGATCGAGGGCTTCGACTGGGTCTATCGGCATCTCCCGAGTCCGGTTCAGCTCGTTTCGGCTTCGGGGGGAACCGACGTTTGTACGGCCTTCTTGGGGGGCTCTCCGATGCATCCCACTCGTGCAGGCCTGATTGCGACCCCGGCACTCGGGGTCGCGGTTGCCGCGTTCGATGAACAGGGCCAGCCAGTCGTGGGGGAGATGGGGGAGCTCGTGATCACCCAGCCGATGCCGTCGATGCCCACCGGCTTTTGGAATGATGATGATCGTACGCGCTACCACGAGGCCTATTTCTCTCAGTACCCCGGGGTATGGCGCCATGGTGATTGGATCACCTTCTACGAGGATGGTTCCAGTGTGATCTTTGGCCGATCGGATTCGACGCTCAACCGGGGCGGCGTGCGGATGGGGACGGCGGAGTTCTACCGTGTGGTCGATGCCGTCGAGGGTGTTGAAGATTCTTTGGTGATCGACACCTCGGCCTTGGACCGGACGGGAGAGCTGTTGCTTTTTGTCGTGTCGAGCGGCGACGACCCAGACGCAATCGACGAGGCGATCCGTGCGACGTTGCGTGAGCAGCTCTCACCCCGACATGTTCCCAATCGAATTCTTCACGTCTCTGATATTCCAAGGACCCTGAATGGTAAAAAGCTCGAGGTCCCAATTCGTAAACTATTTTTAGGTTCCGCACTCAACGAGGTCGCCTCTGCCGATTCGGTAGCGAATCCGGCCGTGCTTACGGAGTTCGAAACCCTGGCCCGCCAATCCTAGGGCGGATCTTCCTATTCGAAGTGGTTGGTTGAGTATCAGCCATGCCTTGTTGAATGAGGAGTTGAACCCCGCCATGAGTCCTGTGGCGGTCAGCATTGCGATGTCGGGTGAGTTGATGGATGGTATTTCACTTAAGTAATTCTTATCTGTGCTACCGATGAGACGGGACGGCGAGGCTCACTGGCCCACAACCCGAGGGTGGCGTAGAGGAGGGACATTGGCGTTCAGCGGTCGCCGGGTAAATGAAGGCGGAGCGTATGCAATCATAAGGTCTTTTCCAGGGGGCCTTTGTCCCGGTTGTTGTTAACACCCGCGATAGCTTGTCTGTCTCCTGGATGTGATAGTTCAGTTCTGGTCGCCTGGCATGAGGAAGACATTGCCGTCTGGTTGTAGGCCAGACGGCTGGAGATTGCGATCGCTTAGGAGTCGATCCTATGGGGAGGTCAAGAGGATAGGAGGGTTATCCCTGGGTCGGTTTGGTCGTGTCTCTTTGTCGCGATATTGCTTGGAGGTGCAACGGTGAGCCAGTTTCGAATGAAGTTTGCTATAGATCGGTTGATTGTGCATGCAACAAGTGCTCGGCGTTGCCATGCGGCTACGCCGTTGGCCGCGGATCAGATTCGCTGGCAATCGTTGGCGAGCCAAAGGCGGGCAGCGGTTCTTTGTGGGCTTGTCCTCAGTGGGCTCACCTTGGCTGCCTGCGGCTCGGCTGGCTCGTCCTCGGGCGGAGCGACCAGCGTCCAGTCGAGTGCGAACGGATCCAAGGTCACGGTCAAGAGCAACAACGGTACGGCGACGTTCGGTTTTGGCGTAACGTTGCCATCGGGTTTTCCGTCCAGCGTTCCTGTTCCCTCGGGCATCAAGCTCTCTGCGAGCGTTGCCACGAAGAAGTCCGGTATGAATGGTTATTTGCTGACGTATTCGTTTACGGGATCGGCCAATTCCCTTGTTGGCGCTTATAATCAACGGCCCTCACAGGCTGGGTTTTCGCGGCAGTCGTCGGAGTCCTACGCCGGTGGTGAGACGCAAGACTGGACGTCAACGTCCTGGGCTGTCGCCCTGATTGCATCGGCAGCGTCCAATGGTCAACCGGGTTCCCTGATTCTGACTGTCTCAGTACCGGTGACACCATAGTCCGCGTTATTACCAGCGAGTCAGTTTGCGGAGGTTGACGCTCGCCTCGACGTGGTAAAGGACGTTGTTTGCGTTTATTGAGGCTTCAATCACGGTGGTCAGCGTCATTGTGCGGTCAGCATGACCTCAACGGATTCATCTTGGTGACGAGTACACAGTTGCCGAGCGGTTGAGCGATGGCCCATGTGTTTGTACCGTCGCGGTCAAAGGTTCTGATACTGTGGCATCCGGGCTGTCCAGTGGAGACGCTGTCTGGGCGTACGGTGCAGTACCGTTTATAGTATCAGTGTATCTCGATGCCAAAGCTGGCGCGCTTGCACGGCATCGTCACAGGAGTCACCCTGGACCGGCATCAGTTCACGGCCAACGATTCTACCAACGTTGAGTGTGCTAACTCTTCTCGCCGAGCCGCTGGGCGTTGCGTAGACGGTACAAAAACGATGCATTAACCATAGTGGCCAAGACTACGAGGAACGCTCCGGTAATTGTTGAAGCCCCCAACAAGATGGTTGTGACTGCCTGCAAAGCACCCATCGGTAAAGTAGAAAAGGTGGGATGTGTTGAGTAAAAGTGTCTGCCTTGACCAGATTCTTGTAGTGAAAATCTCTGCAATCGATGGGAACAGCTGCGCTAGTAAGGTCATAGTCAACGGAACAGCAATTAGCGTGATCGATGTCTAAGTAAACCACTGCAGCGTAGACAGTTTCCTGAGTAGAGAAAGAGCTCCAACAACCATAGCCACTGCCGTCTCGATCATCACCTGATAGGCGGGCCGTATGGGTCCGAGCCTTCCCTCGGCGACAGCACTCTCGCCCGTTCTCCCGATGTCATTGCTAGCATATTCAGTAGGCTAGCGTTCCGCCTGTAGGCTATAGCGCGCAAAGCTCGCTGGCATACTGGTTGGGCCACTTACGCGAGATGTACTAATCGTGACTTAAAGCACTCGTAAGAATTGTGTTGCCAGGCCACTAACGTATTCGAGGAGTATTTTGAGCTGAGAGGGTATTTGTGGATCACGTTGACGCCGCCATGGAGGGTATCGAGGGTCGTCGCAGGTACCGCCATTGGTCGTTTGCTGCGCGCCGTCTCGAGCGCAGGACTGGTTGCTCAGCGTTTCTAACCTGGGTCATCATCTTCTGTTTCAAGAGTGATGGAGGTGATGTATGCCTGTGATGGGACCAGCTGTAAGTGCTGGGTGATGAGCTAGAGGTCTTTGTCTCGAGGTTGTCGATTGTGCCTTTAAGTGATGAACATGCTCCGTACCAGTGGCACCTTGGCGTGTCAGCCCACCGCGTCGAGCTGCTACGTTGTCGCGATTTGCGGGTCGCCTCCAGAATGCAGTTGGTCGGCGTTGGACACCTCCAGCTACTCAGGTGAGTTCGATGAGTCTGGCGTTAAAGATTGGCGCTGTTGGGAGGGTCCAAGATAGGTTACCACGATAAAATGACTGCATGACATCGGCAGGTTTACTCTGATGCCATCTCGTCCTTGCAGGAGCCCCAGGGTTCGGGAGCTGCTGTGGCGTCGGCCCGTGGGTTTGGACGCACGGTTGGATTATCTGTTGCTGACTGTTCCGTTGGGGACCTGTTTGTGTACCGTCCATATCGAGATTGGATCCGATTGAGCATGTGAACCTACAATGGATTACAGCGGTGTGTGTTGATCCGGCCGTGTGATCAAAGGAGGTTGTGCTGTGCTGAGACCGGTTATTGATCGAAGGATATCCCTTACTGAGGCCTATGATCCGTGGCCTCGACGTAATCTTGCTCAACACTTTGAGCAGATGGCATCCGTGTTTGGGGATCGCCTTGTGCTCGTAACACCTGATGCGCGGGTGACCTATCGGGAGCTCTATGCGGAAGTACGTACCGCGGCAAAGGGCCTTATCGCGCTGGGTGTGAAGCGTCGTGATCATGTTGCGCTGCTGTTGGCAAATGGCGCAGAGTTCTTGTTCCTCGCCTTAGCGGTGTCGATGGTTGGCGGGGTTGTGGTTCCTTTAAACACAATGCTGCGCGAGGATGAGCTCGATTACATTCTGTCGCACTCTAACAGCAAGTGGTTATTCGTACACGAGAGTGCGGGTGGCAATGACCACGAGAAGGCCATGCTGAGTATACTCTCGGACAGGGAGACCCGCGAAGAGCCACTTGCGTTGCAAGAGGTCGTGGTGCTGCCAACGTCAGAGGCTCCGGTGTTCGATGGTTTCCGCAGTTTTGCGTCGTTTGCGCAAGCAGCAGACTCAGTCTCCGATGCCGCGCTCGATCAGATCTATCGAGCGTCTCAGTATCCAGACGAAATCGTCAATATCATTTACACCTCCGGGACAACCGGGCTGCCCAAAGGTGTGATGCTTACGAGCGACATGCTGTTGCGCTGCGCGTATTCGAGTGCGCTATCGAGGGCCTTTGATGATGGCCGCAAGGTCTTCACACCCTTGCCTCTGTACCACGTTTTCGCTTGGGTGGAGGGACTGCTCGCGGTGTCCTTTGTGGGTGGATGTGTGCTCACTACGGCGACCTTTAAGCCGAGTCAGGCTCTGGCGATGATCGACGAGTGGCAGGCTGAGGATTTTCTCTGCGTTCCAACGATTCTATTGGCCCTGGTCAATGAGGCGGAGCGGACTCCGTACAAAACCGATTCATTGCAGGCGCTCATGTGTGCCGCGGCGCCAGCACCGGTCCCGCTTTGGGAGCGAGCGGTTCGCGTTCTCGGACTGAGCGAGATGTGCTCAGGCTATGGGGGAACTGAGGCGACGGCGGCCACGGTCCACACCGAAGTGGGGGACCCCATTGAGAAGGTGAGCACGACGGTGGGGCGCATTAAGCCCGGGGGCCCGAGTGGGCTTGTGGAGTATGGAAATTGCAACAGCGAGTACAAGGTGGTCGATCCCGACACCAGAGTAACGTTACCTGAAGGATCGGTGGGCGAGTTTGCAGTTCGTGGAAACTTCGTCACCCGTGGCTATTACAACGAGCCGGTTGCCACAGCTGCAGTCTTTGATTACGACGGTTGGTTCTACACCGGCGACCTTGGGTGCATCGATCCCAACGATGGCTATCTGGAGTTCCATGGTCGAGCCAAGGAAGTGTACAAGGTCTCTGGCGAGAACGTTTCTCCCCAGGAGGTCGAGGAGGTGATCTCTCGCTATCCGGCCGTCGAGCAGGCCTATGTGGTCGGGGTTCCCTCACCGGTGACAGACGAGACGGGAGCTGCGTTCATCGAGCTGCGCGAAGGGCAGAGCGCTACCCGTGCGGAGATTGTGAGCTGGTGCCGAGAACATCTCGCGCGCTTTAAGGTCCCGCGGTACTACTTCTTCTTGACTCATGAGGAGTGGCCGGTGACCGGTACTGGAAAGATCCAGAAGTTTCTCTTGTCCGACATTGCCAAGGAGCGGATCCGGGAGGAAAGCACGCAAGAAGCCCACGTCGATGCCTGAGGAGGGCCCGAGGGCGGTGGTGGTCACCGGAGTCGGTGCGGTGACGCCTGTTGGGATTGGTGCCTTTGCCTCGTTCGACGGGCTGTTTCACTCTGAGCCAGCGGTGACGTTGGCACAAGGGCTCGATGGCACGGTGTTCCAGGGGCGAGTCCCCCAGTTCGCTGCCCAAGAGATGCTTGATGATCGCAGCGTCCGAGAAAATGAACGATGGGTCGTTCTTGGGCTTGTGGCCGCCAAGGAGGCCATCGCCTGCGCCGGAGACGTTCCCTTAGACAATGAGCGCACGATGGTGAGTGTGGGAACGTCGTTTGGAGGTGTCGTTGGCATGGTGGGGGCGAAGGAGCGAAGGGTGTCTCCAAAATTCGTCCCACAGGTCATTCCGTCGGCTCTGGCCACGCGCCTTGCGATTCATTATGGTGTGATCGGACCATGCATGACCTATCTCGGTGCCTGTGCCGCCGGAGCACAGGCGGTTGGAGAAGGGATGCAAGCGATTCAGGAGGGACGAGTCGATACCGTTGTTGCAGGCGGAGCGGATTCACTTTTTGTCTCGGCGATTGTGAGCAGCCTCTATGCGGCTGGGGCGGTTGCCAGGGGAGACCATCCGTATCACGGTCCGTTCGATCGGGGTCGATCGGGCATGGCACTTGCTGAGGGCGCGGGGTTCGTGGTGTTGGAACGTTATGAGACGGCCAAGGCTCGAGGGGCGGAGATACTGGCAACCATCACAGGTTATGGTTGTGGCAACGATGCTTATCACGTGACGGCGCCTGAACCCAATGGCGCCGGTGCAGAGAGAGCCATGAGAATGGCTCTCTCGCAGGCACGTCTTGACGCCAAGGACATCGCCTGGGTCAATGCTCATGCCACGGGGACCCGCATCGGCGATGTTGCCGAATTGAGGGCGCTTGACCGGGTCTTCAACGCAACAGGTCGGGTTGACGTCACCTCGCTTAAAGGCGTTATGGGCCATTCGCTCGGGGCGTCGGGGGCCATCGAAGCCGTGATGTCGGTGCTGGCGCTGCAGCGCAGGAGTATCCCAGGGACCGTCGCGCTCGGCGAACCGGAGTCGGCAGCGAACCTGCACCTCTTGGCTGATCCCGTGAAGGACTGGGAGCCAGGTCCGATCCTTTCCAACTCGTTTGGCTTCGGTGGGCACAACGCCTCGCTGGTGATTGAGCCAGCGCATGCCGTTAGCGAGGCAGATCGATAGTGCTGGACTTTTGCCAACACTCATGAACAGAGATCGACTAACCTTCAGTCTCCGCAAGCAATTCGAACGCGCGGGTGAATTTTGGGAGTGCACCCGAAAGGTTGACCGCCAGGGCGATTGGCGCGCTGAGGGCCCCAAGTTCGGAGAGCTCAGCGTGGCTGAGGCTGTCAAAGACTGGTTGCATCAAAAGATTGGTGTTGCGCTCGATCGCTGCTCGACATGAACGCCCGCTCGGAGTAATCGACTGGTCTTTGTCGAGCATGCCTCGTTCACACAAGTCCTGCTCACCTTGGCTCCACTCTTGATCGGTATAACCCCTTGAACCCTGGGTTGAGGCACGGTCCTCTGCACCGATCGCGACCATCAGGATATGCGCTTGACAGCCACTGATGCCATTGGCCCCAAGCAGGAGGTTATGGCAGTCACCGCGATATTCACGGATGAGTGTCGCTGCGTGAAAGAGTTGTGACACGGGGTCGGTTGGACATGCTATGCCGAGATTGGCAGCATAGAGCGGATGTCCCCCACGTTCACCGTTCATGGCGGCCTTCATCGCCAGCTCTGCGGCCCGAGCGATCGAATCAGAACTCGGTGCCAGTGGCGAGTCCGTGGTGATGCGCTCCCAGGTGGCTTGGAACCCTCGAAAGCGAGCTTCGATGAACTGCGCAGGCGGCGAGATCTCCCAAACAGATGGGATCGCTGCTTCAACCACGCTATGTGAGAAGCTATAAAACGCAGCCGTCACAGTTCCGGCTTCGACTCTGCCCATTGGCGCGGAACGACCAGCGAAGTAGCGGGCCCAGGAATCGGCAACACCGAGATCCTTATACGCCTGGCGTGACTCCTTTGAAAAGTATGTGAGATCATGAAGCGTCTCGAGTTGGGCCCATGTCTGGAGGGTGCTTTGGTGTCGTTCGGTGCGATCCATAACCCTACGCTAGCAGCAGGCGCCGCCGTTTTCTCATCGCGTTGCATGGCAGGGACCGGTGGGTCTTTGTCCTAGAGCGTGAGTAAGGTAAACGTATGCCTATTTACAGTCTTGGCGACCAGGTCCCACAGATCGCAGCGAGCGCTTTCATCCACCCCGACGCAGTCGTCATCGGCTCCGTCACCATCGGAGAGGAGGCGTCGGTGTGGCCAAATGCGGTCCTGCGAGGCGACTACGGTCGCATTGTGATTGGAGATCGAACCTCGGTCCAGGATGGCACCGTCATTCACGCCACCGCTGAACTCCCTACCATCGTCGGTGCTGAATGCGTCGTAGGACATCTGGTTCACCTCGAGGGATGCACGGTAGCTGACCACTGTCTGATCGGCTCGTCGTCGGTGGTGCTGCACCGGGTGATGGTGCACGAGCACGCGCTGGTTGGTGCCAACGCGATGGTCACCAACGGCACGGAGGTACCGTCGCACGCTATGGCTCTTGGCGTTCCTGCCACGATCGTTCGTGATCGTGTTGGGACCGGGGCGTTCGCGGAGGCGGTCGCGCTGTATGTGGCGAACGCCAAGCGCTATCGACAGGAGCTGCGCCTCCTCGAGGGAAGGTAAGTCGCGCCCGGTTCGCGGCTCATCTACAACCGCAAGTGTTCAGCTCGTGATAGGCGAGGGGTTGCCCAGCTCTGGAGCGGTCGTAATTTTATGATGCGAGGTCAGCGCCTTCTGGGTGACCGAGGCGAGAGGCTGGGAGCTTGGGCCAGCGCGTGGTCTTGACGTGGTCTCAGGCCCTACGATTAGCGCGAACGTGCGGTTGCGATTCGACGACCGGCCAGTGTGTGCACCTGGATTGGATGGCCAAAGGCCTGGGTCAAGGTTCTCGAAGTGAGGATCTCGTCGATGGGGCCGAACCAGTGCTTGCCGTCTCCCAGAATCAGGACATGAGTGATCGATGATGGTAGGTCTTCGAGATGATGCGCGACCATGACCAGTGCTCCATGTTGGTGATGCTGATCGAGAATACGTTCCAAGGCTTCGATGGTGAGCTCCCGAGCAACGAGGTCGAGATGGGAGGTGGGTTCGTCAAGAACGGTCAAGCGTGGGGTGCCGCTAAAAGCACGCGCAAGTAAGGCGCGCTGGCGCTGACCCGATGAGAGTGAATCCAGCGTCCGGTCACCGAGGTCACTGAGGTTGGCGAGAGCGAGTAGGTGATCTGCGGCCTCGAAATCGGCGCGAGATAACGTAAACCATTCTCGGCGCAGCCCTGAGTATCGGCCAAGGGCTACGGCTTCACGAGTCGTCATGTCTGGCGTCAAACGTGAGATGAGCTCATCGGAGAAATATCCGATTCTGGGACGCAATGAGCGGATATCGCTTCGACGCACATCAAGCCCTAAGAGCTCGATGTCACCGTGACTGAGACGAAGCCTGCCAGCTAACACCATCGCCAACGATGTCTTGCCTATGCCGTTGGGTCCGAGAATGGCAAGTCGATGGCCCACCTCCAGGGTGAGGGTGAGATGGGCAAAGATCGTTACGCCCCCGCGAACGAGCTGGGCGTCATGGAGCGCGATGAGTGGGTTTCGAGGAGTGGTCATAGGGCAATGAAGGCGATCGCGATGATGGCGAGGACGAGGCCGATGATTTGGCGGGGATGGATTTGGGTTTTCGTCACCAGCAGCTGGAGGATGAGCGTAACGGCTGGGTAGAGCGCGGTGATGGCGATGAGCGGGGCGGCATTTGATCCGCGGCGTAGCGCAAGGAAAAACAGGGCATAACCGATCGTCCCCGCGAGACCAGCGGCGATTGCGAGCCACGAGAAGGATGGCCGAATGACAAAGGCCACGGGGACCACGGCGATGGCCTCCACAAGGACGACGGTCACCCAGAGAGTCAGTGGGGCAGCACGTATCGATGCCCTATCGGAGAGGAAGCCCCAGACGCCCCATGCGATGGCGGCTGCGAGTGCCAGTGCAACCGCACTCAGCTCGACGCGGGACATCTTCCTCCTTTGCAAGATTAGTTTTAAGGCTAGCAACCAAGCAGCCGATGTAGTTCACGAGGGGTTGGTGGAATGCAACGATCAAATTCACTCAATGTCGGTGTGCTGGGAAGCACAGGCGATGGTGCACTTGCAAGCTTACTTGAGCAGGTCATGACCGCGAGTGGTGGCATGGGCGTCATGATCGCACGGCGGCTGGAATCCAAGTACATGATCGAACGGGTCCGGGTTGTGCCCAAGATCCTCCGTGAGGGCGATGTGATCGAACTCGAGAACGCGATAGATCTCTCGACGGCTACGCCACCGATACCCGAAGGGCCAGGGCGTATCTTCTCCGACTACATCGGCTTCTCGCCGCTCGCCTCGCTCTTTGTGGTGCCGTTCGAGTCCAAGCGCGATGACAACCTCGCTACCATTGTGTTCTCAAACCGTCCGCTGCGTTGTGATCGGCTGACGCTGGTGGCGCTGTGCAGAATGCTCGAGCTCGCCATGAGTATGGCGGTCGATTACGAGCGCCAGGTACGCTCTCTCGCAGACCAGCTCGCGATCCTTGGTGAACAGGCATCGAATGATCCGTTGACGCAGCTACTGAATCGGCGCGGCTTTCTCGAGGTGCTACAACGAGAGGCGAGTCGACTCTCTCGCAATCCTGCTCCCCTGGCGATCTTGCTCTTTGACCTTGATGGCCTCAAAGCCGTCAATGATCTCTACGGCCATGAGGCCGGCGACGACTACCTGATCAAGTTTGCTCGGACGCTGCGCGACAACCTGCGTGCCATGGATGTCGTTGGGCGTCTAGGTGGCGATGAGTTCGCACTCCTGGCTCCGCAGACTGATCGAGCGAGTGCCGAGGAGCTAGCACACCGACTACGCCGTCTCTTTGACACGCGGCGGCTTCCCGTCTCTATTGGGGTTGCGGCCTTCGAGGGTGGCGAGAAGATATCGCTTGCAGCCTTACTATCTCAGGCTGATCAAGCGATGTATGCCGACAAGGCCCAGCGCAAAGAGGCGAAAGGGACCCAGGAGCGGTTGATCGACCTCACGGCGCTTGAGGGACGGTTAGAGACTCGAGTGTAGGTTGACCACGACTCTGCCACGGACATGGCCGGACAGGATCTGATCGGCGTAGTCAGGTAGGTTGTCGAGTTCGATCTCGGTGACCATTGCATCCAACAAGACGCGGTCGAGGAGCTCGCTGAGCCTTTCCCAGGCTCGGGTTCTGGTCGCGAGCGGAGCATTGACGGAGTCGATGCCGCAGATGGAGACTCCGCGGAGCAAAAACGGCATGACCGATGCCGAGAATTGGGCACCGCCCGCGAGGCCAACCGAGGCGATGGCTCCGTTGCTCTTGGTCTGTGCGAGGACCCGAGCCAGCGTAGGACCACCTACCGAGTCGATGCAGCCGAGCCAGCGTTCAGATTCGAGAGGTCGCTCCGGCCCGGTGTCGAGGTCGCTACGGGCAATGATGGTCCCGGCACCGAGTTGTGTGAGATAGTCCGATTCCGACATGCGTCCGGTCGAGGCGGCAACATCGTAACCGAGACGATTGGCAAGCATGAGCGCGATTGAGCCGACGCCCCCTGCGGCACCGGTCACTAAGAGGGGTGCGTTAGTCGTTGGGGTGATGCCCACGTGTTCGAGGGCCATTATCGCCAGCATCGCCGTGAGCCCTGCGGTACCGATCGCCATGGCATGGCGGGGCGTCAGCGTAGTGGGCAAGGGGAGTGCCCACCCAGGATCAAGGAGCGCTTCTTGGGCGTAACCACCCCAGTAGAGCTCTCCAATCCGAAAGCCGGTGGCGATCACCCAGTCTCCAGGCTTAAACGTTAACGATTCATCACTGATGACCTCTCCGACCAGGTCGACACCTGGGACGTGTGGGTAAGTACGGACGAGCCTCCCGAGGCCACGCATCACCATTGCGTCCTTGTAGTTCAGTGTCGAGTAGGCAACCCGCACTCTGAGGGGTCGCTCGGACATCAAGGATCGGTCGAGATCTTCGATAGCGATCGTTGGTTGCTTCTCGGCTTCGCGCAAAACGAGCGCACGAACGGTTGACATAGCGCAATTCCTTCCATTGCAAGCCCTTACGGGCAATCTAGTCCATTGGCAACGGGCACGGGTCGCCAGACTGTGCCGTTGCTTGCACAGTTGAATCCTTTGCCTACTTGACCTAACATGGTGGTGTCAGGGGAGTCGATCCGGCCTGTGCGGAGGTGGTGTTTTTGGTGCTTGGGCGTCGGTGCTAATGTGGTGTTCGTAGGCAACTAAGCGCGATGGCTACTAGGGGGCAGTTGCGTGGTGGCAGCCTATCCAGCGAGTGAACCCAGCTCTTGTGGTTCCAGTTTGGTTCCTTACGGATCGCCGTGGGTCTCCTTGGTAACTCGGAGTATCACTGAAACCGTGACACTATTGCTGGCTCCGAGGGAATGGATTGAGTCGCAGGAGGGAGGAGATTGATGCTACTCGATGAGCGCTTTGCCAAGGCATATGAGACATTTGACCGAGCGGTCGATGTCGTTGATCGGTCGGTAATGACTGCGGCAGATCCGTCCTCCGGCGAGCAGTGGGATCTAACCCATGTGTTGGGTCATGTCTCAGAGATGCTGGAGTTTTGGTTGGTCGAGGTCTTGCGGGTGCTCGCTCACGGGCCTGATGAGCCCTTTGGGCGATTGAAGACGTCCCCAGAGCGGATTGATCGGATCGAGCGTAGTGCGAAACTCTCGGTCGAAGAGCTACGTCATCAAATCAACATGCGTGCGGCCGCCACCGTCGACCTCTGTCGAATTTTGACACCTGACCAGCTCGAGCGACGCGGCATGCATCCGAAATTTGGACCTATGTCGGTGGAGGCTATTTTGGTGGAGTTCGGGGTCGATCACTTGGTCGAACACGCCGAGCAACTCGTCGGTGCTCCTTGAGTGCTGGGTTCTTTACCGACAGCGTAGGTTCACCATCGATGATAAGGACGCGACGAGGGCGTTGGTTGGGCCAAGCTGGTCGTCAGTGGATGGAGGCTGATGAAAGGAGGACGAGATGAAACGGCAACTACCCGATATCGATGGGTTGCGATCACTCTTACAGCCGAGAGTTCCGCGTCTCGATGCGTGGCGGGCTCGGGTGGAGCGAGCCCAAACGATTGGGGATTTGCGCACGTTGGCCCGATGGCGGACACCACGCGCGGTCTTTGATTATACCGATGGGGCAGCAGATGAAGAGATCGCGCTTGCTCGCTCCCGGGAGCTGTTCGCCTCGTTGACGTTACACCCGCAAATTTTGCGAGATGTCCACGAGGTTGATCCATCGATTGTTCTGTTCGGTAGACCCTCGGCGCTCCCATTCGCGCTGGCGCCCACTGGCTTTACCCGGATGATGCGCGCTGATGGCGAGCCAGCGGTCGCACGAGCTGCCGAGCGGGCCGGCATCCCCTATGCGCTTTCGACCATGGGAACCACTTCGATCGAGGAGGTGGCCCAAGTTGCCCCGACATTGCGACGTTGGTTCCAGCTGTATTTATGGCACGATCGAGATGCCGGTCTCTCGTTCTTGGAGCGCTCCAAGGCGAGCGGATACGACGCCCTGATTTTGACCGTCGATGTCCCAGTGGCCGGGAATCGCCTGCGCGATGTCTATAACGGACTGACGATTCCTCCCCAGATTACTGGCCGCACCTTCCTTGATGGAGCCCTGCATCCAGCCTGGTGGTTTGACCTACTGACGACCCCGACGCTGGAGTTTGCCAGCATGCATTCGTACGGTGGTACCGTTGGATCACTTATCGACATGATGTTTGATCCGTCGGCGACCATTGACGATCTCGCTTTCCTGCGCGAGCACTGGGACAAGACCTTCATCGTGAAAGGTGTTCAGCGCCTCGAGGACATCGCACGGCTCGCCGATATTGGCGTCGACGGGGTCGTGCTGTCCAATCACGGTGGGCGTCAACTAGACCGAGCTACGACGCCCTTGCGGCTGTTAGGCGCCGCCGTTCAGTCCTACGGTGAACACCTCGAGATCCTCATCGACGGGGGTGTGACTCATGGCGCTGACATCGTTGCTGCCATGGCGCTCGGTGCCAAGGGTGTGCTGGTCGGGCGCGCTTATCTGTATGGGCTCATGGCCGGTGGCGAGGCCGGCGTGGATCGGGCGATCGCTATCTTGTCGAGTCAAGTGCGACGGACGATGCAACTGCTTGGGGTTCGAACGATCCAAGAGCTCGATCCGAGCTTTGTGTCCTTGCCATAGCGGCACCACCATGGGACCAATGGCATGGGACCAACGGCATGGCTCCAGCGCCAGCGTGTTCAACGGCACCACGCACGGGCGGGAAACTGTGCGATGCAGCTGGGAACGACACCATGCACTAGGCCCCGTTATGGCACTAACAGGGCTGCCCGCAATGGCCATTTCTTCGCCGATAGTGTTTTCTTGGCCCGATCGTTCGACTTGGGCGATCGGGTTAGCCGAGATGCTCGTTGTCACCTAGGGGATCGTCGGTGTTCGCCAAAGGGCGGGTGCTGGCCACCTCGGCCTCGGCGTGCTCGACATGGCGTCCCAATCGGTTGCCGATAGCCGTGTTGAGCGAGCCCAATGCGAAGAGCCCAGCGAGCCAGAAGTAGGCTAAGCCATGCCCCACTGCCTCGGTAGCCGTCACGGGTGCAATCACGTTAGACAGTGCTCGAGCAAACTGGCTAAGGCCAAAGTAACGTCCTCTGAGTCGTTTGGGGGCGAGGGCGAGGAGAACTGGGGTTCGGATCGGCGAGTAACACATCTCCGCGAAGCCGAAAATGGCTGCGAACCCAGCAAGGTCAATAAGGACGAACTCCGTAGAGTGGCCAAAGATTGTCGCCATCGGCACGATCCACGCAACCCCAAAGAGTAGGGCGGTGATCGTGAGCGTGCGGCGAAATCCGAGCCGGTTGACCAAGCTATAGACGGGACGCTGAAAGAACACGATCAAGATCGGGTTGATGACAAAACCGATGGCGATGACCTGGGGAGATTTGTGCAAGGCGATACCGATCAAGGCAGGTATGCCGGTGTCAAAGGATGCGTAGCTTGTGAAGGAGAGGAGGACGGCGAAGACCAGAAATAACCTAAGTCGTCGATCTTGCAGAGCCTCTCGGTAGCTTGGCTCCGTCGCATGCTTGCTGGCATGGCGATCACTTGGCAGCAGGACAAAGGCAAAAGTAGCCAGCGCTCCGCAGGCCATGCCGATCACCAGCAGATCAAGAAAGGTCGACGGTCGTCCCAGGTGAATCAGCAGCCCCCCACTGAGGGTGCCAATAGCAAAGCCGGCGTTTGAGGCCATAAAGTCGTACGAGAAGAACTTGGTGGCAGGAAGGTCGGCGGGCAAGGCGTTCGATGTTGCCACATTTCTTGCTGAGTATCGGATGTTCGAGAAGCCGAATACGAGCGAAGCGATAAAGAAGAGGGGTGGGGTCCGCGCGAGGAAGATGAGTAAATAGGCAAGGATTTCCACCGCGGTACCAATGACAGCGGTGTTGCGAGCACCGAAGCGATCAACCAGGATGCCGCCGATCAGTGCTCCACCAAGTGTCGCGAAGCCTTCGGTAGCGACGATCGTACCTGCAAGTGGTGTTGCAAGATGGCGAGAGAAGTGGAGGTATAGGATAAAGTAGGGCCACACCGCTCCTCCTGCGGCAGAGAGAAGGCCCGACGTGACTACCACGGCCGATACCCTGGCGATGCGTGATCTGCGTGAGTACATGGGGCGTTTCGATCTTTCTACGTGTTACGTATCGATGGTTGCTCATTGATGTTGGGGGATCGAGTGGATGGGTTGAATCGCCATCCAAGTAAAGGCTTTGGTGCCCCTTCGATGGCCGGTGTCCGGGTGCTGCGTCTGGACTCGATGGGTGGTGGCTGGCTCTGGCGAGGACACTCCTTGGTCGAGGACGGTGGCTGCAAGTTGCTTGGAAGCGAGGGAGTTCACAGCCACCACGCCGCAGCTGCGCACAGCCAAACCCCAGCGCGCCCACCGAAGGCTGCAAGGTCACAGCGCTCGACAGCCACAGCACCGTACGGTCACAAAGCCGTACGGTCTGTCAAGCCAAATCGAGGTGGCCAAACTGGACCACCGTGCTACCTGGGTTGGAGATCGCTCGCGTCTTGGCACTCGAGGCCTGCGTGACAATGAGGCGCTCTTTCTACGCAGGAGATTCTGGTTCGTGGCTTGGTGAAGTGATTTGCTCAGGGACAGTTCTTTTTGTAGTCAAAGGTTCATTCCCTCTAGGGTAGCTGGATCACGAAGGCATGCGCTCAGCGTGTGACCTTTGTCCTAGATGGTTTTGGCGAGACTACCCTGCCTTGGCGACATCGAGGTAATTGTTTGGATGCTTGGGTGGGTTGTATCGCGTCGACAGTCGATCTTGACACATTCCAGTAGTGTGACGACGTGATCTTGAGCGAGATAGTAACCGCCTGGCCCTTCCTGGAGGGGGCACGCATCGTGGGTGCAGAGCGTTCCGAGAACATGACTTGGATGCTTCGGGGCCCAGGAGGATCGTACGTCCTACGTCGTTACCGAGACGGCTATCGGGATTCTCGACTCATTGTGGAAGAGCTTGCCTTGATGGAGGTGGCGAGGGATGTGGCGGGAGTCAATGTGCCACGGTCATTCGAGGCGGTTGATGGCAGGCCCTTTTTCACGGCTTGCGACGGTTTGTATGTCGTCTTTGAGTACCTCGAAGGAGCAACCGCAAGCCATGACGATCTAGCAAGGCTTGCGGGCATGGTGGGCGAGCTCGCAGCCATGTTACACCTTGCGTTCCAGGGTCAGCCGAGGTTCGGGCCCGGAGTCACGTTGCGCTGGAGTTGGGATCTTGGGGCGTTCTCGGAGGACCCGCCGCGATGGGGGACATGGCAAGATGCACTTGGTTGCTACACCGGGGTGCATGATCGTGCGGGTGAGGTCATTGGGACGGCCTATGAGCTCCTTAGAGAGCGACTCGGTTCGGCATCCAGGGCGCCTGATTTCTTTGGGATGATTCACGCCGATCTGCGCGCAGCAAATCTCATTGTCGGCAGCCATGAAAAGCTTGGGCTAATCGATTTCGACGACAGTGGGTTGAGTTGGTTTCTCTACGACGCGGCGACCTCACTGTCGTTCTTTGAGACAGCCCCAACCGCCTATCCGATCATTGAAACATGGCTCGACGGCTATCAAAGGGTTCGAAGGGTCTCAACTGGAGAGCTTGACCTCCTTGCCTCACTGATCGTTTACCGTCGTTTGTTGCTCGTTGCCTGGCTTGGCAGTCATCCGCACGCGAACGTGACCGGACTGGACCGCGGCCGCTTTGGCGATGACACTGTTGTGTTGGCCATGCGGTATCTGGAGGCGCCCAGCGACTATGCGAGGCTACTGCATGTAGAGCGTAACTAACGGTGGCTTAGGCCGCTCCCGTTATCGATAGGCCGCTGCCGTTATAGATAGAAGGGGTCGGCGTTCTTTGGCGGTTACCGGGACTTTGCAGGAGGCGTCGTGGTTTGATGATGAATGCACGGTATGACTCAGTCTCCCTATTGCTCTCAAACTACTCGCGCCACATCGCTGGGACCCTACGAAGCCAGCGCTGGTGTCGGTAGACGACCCCGCAAGGGACTGCGTGGGTTGGCTGTTTAAAACCATGTTCACGGGTCCAACCAAGTACAGTGGACGACAGAACAAAAGATAGTGCGTCGATGGCGGTAAAGGCACTGAAGTCGACCCCAGCGAGACGAGGGCTCGCAGTCCTCGGGTTCGGTGCCTCGCTGTGACGTAATGTTCTTCGTCGGTGCCGACGAACTCTACGGCGAGTAGACCGTCTGTGCCTCAGCTGCTGGCCATTGCAAAGCAGCTTACACCAGGCGAGGCACCGATTGCTAAGAGTCTCGCCCATAGTCAGGCCGTGACGGTCATACGCAACAAGACTGCCCCCCGAGGGCCCGTGGCACAGGCTCGGTAGGCACCAACTCGGCCGTAAGACTATGACTGCAGACAGGAAAGCAAATGCTTCGGTGATCGTTTGAGACTACCAACAACGAGTGGGAACCAGGTTGCACGGTGCTCTGTGTTAAGCTTTCGGTGGCGTAGCAACCAATCTGTTGCCGGCGATCACCCATCACTGTTGACGCGTGCAAATACGTGACGATTGCCAACTGATTGCGGGGATCTACAGCTCGCGGCGTGGACGATGGTTCGTAGTCGGCTCACGTCGTCAATCGGGCTTGCTGTGCACACACGGTGTCTTGGGAGGGTTGTGAGCTTGGGGTGCTCTATCATGTAGCCGTGGTTACGCGTTGTATCTCTGTGATCCGTAGCGAGCGGTGGCTGCGGCGCGTACTTGGGATTGGCATGCTTGTGCTCCTGGCGGGAGTTGGCTTGGGCGGCTCTTGGTTGAGCAGCGTCAATCTTGGAAGACCAGGCATCGTTGAGTCGCGGATAACTGGTCAATGGCGAGGGCCATCTTTGGTGCGGATTGGTGAGCTACACAAGGGTAGGGTGGGCACGCTTGCAGATCGGCGCAAGGTGGCTGGCGTCGCCAATCGTTGGGCGGCAATCATCAACAAGCAGGCCGTTTGGGTGAAGCCAGCAACCCAACGTCGGCCCTGTAGCTTCAGGGTTGCAAACTCAAGTGGGCGGGTGAACACTCTGATCGCGCGTCTCGCCAACACGATAACACGCCCGACGGCTATCTGCCTTGCTGGGGTCTTTCGTCACCAGATTCGGATTGTGGGGAAGGTTGACCCAGCTTGGCTTACCGTCGAGTCGGCTCCAGGCTCTGTAGCAATTGTCAGGCTCGGTTCGATTACCGGCCAAACGGCACCAAGTGTGGGCTATGACGCCCTCAACCCTGCGGTGGTCATTCTGGGGTCGAGTGATGTCGGGATCCTGGGCCTTCGGGTCGAGGACGTGATTGCCTCGTCGAACAGGTTGACCCCGACAGGTATCGACGTGGAGGTGAACGCGAAGCGCTATACAGGTACTGCCTCTCCATGCTTGCGTCGAGGCTGCCACGGGATCGTGCTCGCGGATAACACGGTCACCTTCGTGCAAAACCGTGCGGACGAAGCCTTAGATCGTCGTCAGTTTTGTGGGAATCCAGCTGTTGATGCCCTCGGCATTGTGGTCGATGATTTTGGGCGTGGCGTACCGGATGCGTTGGAGCGCGTCGTTATCGCAGGGAACACCATCGAAGACACCCGTACGGGCGATAGCGAAAACCTTGTGGTCAACGGCGATATACGCAGGTATGTCGTGGCCGGTAACCGGGTGGTCAATGGGGATAACATAGGCATCGACCTCGAGGGCTGGTATAACCGCACAACACCTCCTTTGTTGGGTCTTGTTCAAGATAACGAAGTGGCGAACAGCGATACTACCACCAACACTGCGGCAGGTACCTGGGTGAAGGGGAGGTGTGAGAGCAGTATGAACGCTGGTGGGATCTACGACGATGGGGCGCAGGAGCTTTGGATTCGGGACAACCGGATCATCGACACCAACCAGGGTATCAGCCTTGATGTGGAGAATGCGGGGAAGCGCACCTCACAGCTTTGGGTAACCGACAACACAGTTTTTGATAGTCCCGGCACCTCAAATGGTGCTCCGAGTTACGGCCCATCACCGTTTCGCTGGCTTGGACCATCACCCGACGCTGGTCATGCCTTTGATGCACTCTATATCGATGCCTTTGGCCCGCACTCGATGATTACTCACGTCCTGATAGCCAAAAATGACTTCACCAATCTTTCAGAGCATTTTGCCCGTGGTGGGACAGCTCAGGCCAGCGTCGTTGTCGTTGGGGGTCGTTACCAGGCTATTGCCATCTGTAATAACACGATCAGAGCTAGCGGTCATGACCCTACCAGCGTTGTCCAGATTGGCGATCGTTCCCGAAATGAGCGAACCATCGTGTTCGCCAACAACCGGCTCATGGGGCTTGCACCCCATGGTACGAACTTCGAACTCGGCGACGCAACCGCGACGTCGATGAACAGTTGGCGTCGCCTGCGCCATCGGCTCTCGCCGACATCATCAAAAAGTTGTGCGTTGGCCATGCGGATTATCCAAGTGCGTACCAACCGGTTATCTGGCGTAAAGAAACCAGGAGTGGGCTGGTAGACTCGACGGATGGAGCGAACGCGACTCACGAGAGAAGCCCAGCGTGGCTCCGACGATCGGAGCGCTCTCGATCTTCTCCTTGATAGTGAGATGATTGGACACGTCGGGATCACAACCGATCACGGCCCACTCGTCCTTCCGACGCTGATAGCACGCGCGCAAGATCAACTTCTTTTGCATGGCTCGGTGGCATCTGGGTGGATGCGAAGGGCCAAGAAGGGAGCTGGCATCTCGGTCGCTGTCACCGGGTTCGATGGTGTCATCGTCGCTCGCTCGAGCTTCTCATCGAGTATCCGGTACCGATCTGGAGTCCTGTTTGGGGTGCCAGCGTTGGTTGATGACGAACACAAGCGGTGGGCGCTGACGGTCATCACCGACAAGCTCATTCCCGGCAGGAGCACGGAGATTCGCGTGCCGACTGATCGGGAGCTAGCCCAGACGATGGTGCTCTCGTTGCCAATCGAAGAGTGGTCCCTCAAGATCTCCGACGGGTGGCCAGACGATGCACCCGAGGATCTCGATGGTGATGCGTGGGCAGGCGTAGTGCTTGCACGGCAAACACAAGGACTTATTTTGGGTGCTCCTAGCTTGCGCCCTGAGATTGGGGTCCCGGACTCGGTCCGCGCGCTAGCCAAGAGAGGCCAATACAAGTGACGCAACGAACCAGTATGATGTCATCCGCGCTGGCCAACGCCTCGCCGTAGGTTGTGCGATGACCTTTTTTAGATATTCCTTCTCTAGAGAGTTAACCTCCTTGCATGACCCTGCGGGGCCATCATGTCGAATACATGATGGTGCCCCTAGGTGGCAAGCTCGTGAGCGAGGCGCTCTTTTTTGGGAGTCGGTAACCAAAGACCAGGGGAACGTGAAACATTGACGAAGCAGACGCTACTACGACAGATGAAGGCCTTGCGTATGCTAGACCTTCGGGGTCATCATGGGCTCAGACTCAGTGATATCCCACGACCAGCCGCCCCGACTGGTGAGACGATTGATCGTGTTCGTTCGATCATCGACGAGGTTCGCACGCACGGAGATGCGGCGCTTCGATCGCTCACCAAGCGCTATGACGGGGCCGACCTTACCTCCTTGGCCTTCGATCGTGATGCGATGGAGGCTGCCTACCATGCGATTGACCCTCGCCTAGCCCAGGCTCTCAATGTCGCGCATCGGCGCATCCATGAGGTCTACGAGGCTGAGTTGCCTACGTCATCGAAGGTGAGCAGTGATGGAATCACCGTTATCCGACGAAACGTTCCCGTCGCTTCGGCAGGCTGCTATGTTCCCGGAGGCGTGGCCCGCTACCCTTCGACGGTCCTGCACACCGCGACGCTAGCCAGTGTGGCAGGCGTTGGGCGCATCGTGGTTGCGACGCCACCGTCATCCGGGGGTGGGGTAGATGACGCGACGTTGGCGGCGAGCTTCGTGGCCGGGGTGGCGTCGGTCTATCCGGTTGGTGGTGCCCAGGCGATCGCAGCGCTGGCCTATGGCACTGAGACTATTGCCGCCGTCGATACGATTGTTGGGCCGGGCAATCTCTATGTGGCTCTTGCCAAGGCCCAAGTTGCACTCGATGCCGGCATCGGATCCTCCTTTGCCGGTCCATCTGAGGTGCTGGTGGTAGCCGATGCATCCGTCGACCCGCGCCATGTTGCCATCGACTTGGCGGTACAGGCAGAGCATGGCCCCAACGGACTTGCGTGGCTTGTAACGTGGGATGAAGACTATCTTTCTAAGGTAGATACCGCGCTTTTCGAGTATGTCGCGTCGGCACCGCGCTTGGATGCCATTAGGTCAACGCTGGTCAACAACGGATACGCCGCCTTAGTTGCGAATCGAGATCAGGCCATCGAGCTCGCCAACCTCATCGCCCCAGAGCATCTCGAGCTATTGTATCGCGATGGGGAGGCCGATGCTCACCACGTTCGCAATGCTGGCGTCGTCTTCGTCGGCTCCGATGCGACGGCGGCATTCGGTGACTACGTCGCCGGCCCTTCTCATGTGTTACCGACCTATGGCACCGCCCGATTTGCCAGCGGGCTTGGCCTTGAGGACTTTCTCCGGCGTCAGCACACCGTCATCGTGGGACCCACTGCAATTGAAGACCTCGGTTGGGCGGTCGAGGAGTTCGCAAAGGTCGAGGGCTTGGTTGCACATGGAGAGTCAGTGACGATGCGGCGACGGCCATCGTGTTGACACCCTCGCTCGCCGGCGTGCTCGCGCAAGGCTACCACTCACCCCAACTCGACGTCGAGGTCCGGCTCAACACCAACGAGTCACCGATCGCTCCTCCGGCTGGATTTCTCCAAGCGGTCAGAGATCGTCTTGCATCCTCATCACTCAATCGATATCCTGATCGCCAAGCGGTGGAGCTTAGGAGACGCTTAGGTGCACTCCACGGGGTCGGTTTTGACAGTGTCTTTGTCGGAAATGGCTCCAATGAGGTGCTGCAGTCGCTCTTCCTGGCCTATGGTGGGCCGAATCGACGTGTCTGGCTGGCACCCCCGACCTATGGAATGTACGCCCAGATCGCGGCGACGACACGAACCGAGCACCAACTCGGTCGGCGTGGAGCCGACGGTCAGATCGAGGCCGAAGCGATCGATGTGGATGTCCCGATTGTCGTGATCTGTGACCCGAATAACCCGACTGGACTGGTAGAACCAGCACAGTTGCGGAGCCTCCCTGTGGATCGACCCGAACAACTCTTCATCGTGGACCGGGCCTACCACGACTTTGATGCCCGCCAAATTCCTGAATGGAGCGGGCCAAACGTGGTCGTCGTGCGAACGTTTTCGAAGGCGTTGTCCCTGGCTGGTCTGCGCCTTGGCTACTGCGTCGGTGACCCCGAGATCATTGAGGCACTCTATAAGACGGCATTGCCCTACCACCTCTCTGCGCTCTCGCAGCTCGTGGCGCTGACCGCTCTTGACTGGTACCGGGAGTTGACCGACGTCGTCGCGCTGGTGATAAGCGAGCGTGAGGCGATGACCACACAGTTCTTGGAGCTCGGCCTCAGGCCCTATCCGTCGGCTACCAATTTCATCTTGGTGGATATGGGGCCCCATGATGCACACACCGTATGGGGGCGACTCTTGGAGCATTCAGTCCTTGTACGCGATGCCAGCAGTTGGCCAGGGGTTGACAACGCATTGCGGATCACTATTGGAACGCCAACAGAGAATGCTCGAGCGATGGCTGCGTTTCGTGAAGTTTTAGAGAGTGAGATCTGATGGTTCGAGTGGGTACCTACGAACGTATGACCAAGGAGAGTCAGCTCCAAGTGGCGATCGATCTTGACGGAGGGCCCGTTGAGATCTCGACGCCGGTACCGTTCTTGTCACACATGCTTGAACAAATCGGCGTTCATGGGCGGTTTGGCCTTAACGTCGAGGCGACGGGGGATTGGATGGTGGATGCTCATCATCTCGTGGAGGATACCGGCATTGCGTTAGGGACGGCACTGCGCATGGCACTTGGAGACCGTGTGGGCGTAGAACGTTTCGCCGATCGGGTGATTCCTCTTGACGAATCGCTCGTTCAGGTGGTTCTCGATATCTCCGGCCGGGGGATGGCGTGGGTTGGATTGAAAGGCAACCGTAGTGTTGCCTTGGGATCTCCTCCCGTGTACATCGAGCATGTTGAGGAGTTTTTCACCGCTTTCGCACGCCTTGGAGGGCTGACGCTCCATATTCGATCACTTACCGAAGGCAATACGCACCACCAGATCGAGGCGGCTTTTAAAGGCCTGGCTCGCGGGCTCAACGATGCTACCCGGATCGTCTCGCATTCGGTGGTCAGCTCCAAGGGGCTTCTCGATGGTTAAGGTCTTCGATCGGTTGGTGATATCAACGACTCCGATAGACGCCGGCAACGAGTCGTTCGCCGATACTGTCAAACCTCGGCCAACCACGTCGACTGGTCGGCCAGGATGCTGACCTGCTATGGCAACACGTCGGCCATCGGTGTGGTGCCCATGGGACACTCACGAGGCGGTGCTACGCCTTGGTTGGATCCTTACGGAGTACTCTTGGTGGGCGAATTCGGTAGGGGGCCACACGTGGTCCGTGCGTTGACAGGGTGTTTGTGTGTCGACGAGTCATAACCAACGTGAGGCCTCGCAAGCGGTGGCGATTATCGACTACGGTATCGGCAATTTGGGGTCGCTATCCAACGCGATCAAGCGCCTCGGTTATCGACCCGACTTGATCACCGATCCAAAGCGCCTGGGTGACTATGAGCACGCGATCTTGCCAGGTGTCGGACACTTCGGTGCCTGTGTGACCCGACTGCGAAGTACCGGCTTCGAGGAGCCAATTCTTGAGAGGATACGCGCTGATCGGTGGTTGCTTGGCATCTGTGTGGGCATGCAGTTGTTGTTTGAAGGATCTGAGGAGTCCGATCAGAGCGGACTTGGCGTGCTCGCTGGCCGTGTTTCACGGATGCGCCCGGGACAACGACTGCCCGAAATGCAGTGGAATCGGCTGCACGTTGCGGGTGATGCTCACCCAGCCTTTGCACTGATCGAGGATGGAACCTGGAGTTACTTCGTTCACTCCTACGCAGCGATGGAGTCCGCTGACGCGATCGCATGGGAGGACTACGGTGGGCGGTACGTAGCGGCGGTTGCCAAGGGTGCCCTGTTGGGCGTTCAATTTCATCCAGAGAAGTCCGGGGTCAGTGGGTTAAAGCTCTTGGCAGGCGCTCTTCGTTGGTCTCCAGGGAGCGAGGAGCACTCACGATGAAGTTTCTCCCCGCAATCGATCTGCTCGATGGCCAAGCCGTTCGACTCACCCAAGGCGACTATGCGCACGCGACCCAATTCGGTCCGGCCGAAGAGGTGATCGATCGTCTACTCGATCAGGGCATCAGTGCGCTCCACCTCGTCGATCTCAACGCTGCACGGGACCCGAATGATCTCGCGAATCGCGCACTGATCGCCAGCTGTGTCGGCCGTGCAACCAAACGAGGCGTGATGGTTCAGGTGGGTGGCGGAATCCGTGATCGTGGGAGAGCGCTTGAACTGTTCGCCCGTGGCGCGACCCGTGTGATCGTTGGAACCGGGGCACTTGGTGCACATAGCTGGATTGATGAGATGGAGGAGCAGGAGCGCGCTCGCCTCGTCATCTCCTTGGATTTTCGGATTATCGACGACGAACCAAGGGTAGTAAGTGATGCGTGGCGCCAAGCCAGTCCGTACCTTCTTGACGAGGCGGTCAAACACTTTGCTGGGGAGGGCTTTGTAACCCAGCTGATCACGCCAGTCGCTCGTGATGGAATGGCGGGTGGACCCGACCTCGTGCTCTATCAACGACTCATCGCCACCTACCCCATTGCCCTCATCGCCTCGGGTGGCATTCGAAATGTCGACGATCTCGCGGCGCTTACCGCCATTGAGGCTGGACCAGGATATGTCGATGGTGCGATCGTTGGTACCGCTCTCTATCGGGGCTCACTGACCGTCGATGAAGGGCTCGCGGCATGCAGCAAGTAAGGGTGATTCCCTGTCTCGATGTAAGCGGGGGCCGAGTGGTCAAAGGGGTGTCGTTTGCACAACTGCGCGACGCCGGCGATCCGGTGGCTCTTGGTGAGTTCTACAGCAATGCTGGCGCTGACGAGTTGGTCTTTCTCGATATCAGCGCAACCACGGACCAGCGTGATCCACTGGTTGAGCTTGCGGCACAGGTTGCGAGCAATATCATGATCCCGTTTACCGTCGGTGGTGGTGTCGACTCACTCGATGGGGCCAGCCGCCTGCTTCGTGTCGGAGCTGATAAGGTCTCCCTCAACTCGGCAGCTGTCAAGAACCCACGCCTCATTCGAGAAATTTCTGATGTTTATGGTAATCAATGTGTCGTGGTCGCTATCGACGTGCGCCGACATGATGGCGATTATGAGGTGGTCACCCATGGTGGAACTCGACCCACTGGGATCGCTCTTGCTCAGTGGCTTGAGCGGGTGCAGGTTGAGGGCGCAGGCGAGCTGCTCGTAACCTCGATGGATCGTGATGGAAGCCTTGGCGGTTATGATCCGTTGCTCTATGCGCAGGTATTGGCCCAAACCGATGTGCCCATCATCGCCTCTGGTGGTGTGGGAAAACTGGAGGATTTTCTCGCTGGAGCGCAACTTGGGGTGCAGGGGTTGCTCGCAGCCAGTGTGTTTCATTTCCAGACGCTCACGATCGGCCAGGTAAAGTCGTATCTGGCTCGTGAAGGCGTCGTGGTTCGTCAAGAGGCCAACGATGAGGCTTGGATTGCGGACAATGTGTTCCGTGAAGTTATGAATGAGGAGTGGTCGCAATGAGCGAACTTGGACTAAAGAAGCAAGCGATCACGATGCTTGCCGATCGACTGTTGGTGCAGGTTCCTACCATGGAGGGCGAACGCACCGCACGCTCTGGTATCTTGATCCCGGCGACAGCGCAGGTTGCGAAGCGGCTCGCCTGGACGGAGGTCGTGGCCATTGGGCCCGCGGTGCGTAGTATCAAACAGGGTGACCTGGTGTTGTTCTCACCCGAGGACCGCTTCGAGGCAGAGATCCAGGGGGAGACGTATCTGATCTTGCGCGAGCGTGACATTCACGCTGTGGCATCGGATCGGATCGATTCGGGTACCGGTCTGTACTTATAGTTGCGACGAAAGAGGCTCAAGCAGTGAAGGTGAAGTCAAGCCGCACAGACTGTGGCTACGAGCAGTGGATTCGACTCGCTATGGGGCAAAGCAATGTTGGTAGTTTGCAACGAACGAACAGTCTCATAGCTGACGATGCGAGGGGTGGAAAAGGTCGATGAACGACATCAATCAGTCGCTTGTTCAGGCGTTGCACTACGACGATCGGGGCCTCATGCCGGCCATCGTGGTCGATGAGGCAGACCAGGTCTTGATGTTGGCCTATGTCGATGCTGAGGCGCTGTCTCGGATGATACGAGACGGCGAGACGTGGTTTTATTCACGCTCGCGCCAAGAGTACTGGCACAAAGGGGCCACCTCTGGCAACACCCAGAAGGTTGTCTCGATCGTCACCGACTGCGATCAGGACACGCTGCTGATTCGGGTCAACCAGCGAGGTGGGGGAGCCTGCCACACCGGTACCTATAGCTGTTTTACCCATTCCCTCGCACAATCGGAGGAGTAATCATGACCTTTGAGGAGTTCGCACGGCGCGCGGTGGGTCATAGCTTGGTGGCAATGACGGAGACCCTGCTTGCCGATGCCGTCACGCCCATAGCAGCCTTTTGCGAACTTGTCGGCGTCGATGGTGATGGCTTCATCTTCGAGTCGGTCGATCAGATCGGGAGATGGTCACGGTTCTCACTCGTTGGTCGGGCACCGATCGGTCGCATCGTCGTGTACGATAACGCGATCGAGGTCCAGGGCACCTTGCCGCTGCTACCGCTCGCTGGCGAGGGTATCTTTGACTACTTGGAGCGCTTGCACCCTGCGCTCTCGATGGAACCAGCGGATCCGATTCCATTCGCCGGCGGCCTGCTCGGTTACCTTGGTTATGATGTGGTTCGCGATATCGAACCCTCAATCCCGGCGACGGTCACGGATGATCTTGGGCTGCCGGACGTGATGTTGTCACTGGTCGGTGAACTCGTGGTCTTCGACCACTGGTCCCAGACCGTGACGCTGATTGTCAACACGCTAGTTGATCACACGGTCGATCTCCACGACCAGTACGCTGAGGCTCGGCGCTCCCTTGCGCAACTCGTCGCCGATTTTTCCTCTATTCACTTGCGGCTTAAGCCAACGCCCATCGTAATGACCGATGGCGATGAGCGTCAGTTGCTCGATGATACCCAAACCAGCCGCTACGTGGCGATGGTAGAGCGAGCCAAGGAATACATCCTGGCAGGTGACATTTTCCAAGTCGTTCTCTCGCGCCGCTTCGACTTTGAACTTGGGACCGACACCCTCTCGCTCTACCGGGCCCTAAGAGTTACCAACCCCAGTCCCTACATGTACCTACTGCAGTCTCGTGACATCGCGGTGATTGGGAGCTCTCCCGAGGCGTTGGTGACCGCCGATCGAGCGGGCTCGGTGATGGTGCGCCCAATCGCCGGTACCCGACCGAGGGGACGAGATGACGACCAGGATCAAGAGTTCATCACCGAGCTACAGCACGATGCCAAGGAGCAGGCTGAACACATCATGCTGGTCGATCTGGCGCGCAATGACGTGGGCAAGGTTAGCGAATTTGGATCGGTTTCAGTGGCCACGCTTATGATGCCTGAACTGTTCGCGAAGGTGATCCACCTCACCAGCGAGGTCGTCGGGAGACTGCGTCCCGAGGTAAGTCATGTCGCCCTGTTAAAGGCGACGCTGCCGGCGGGAACCTTGAGCGGTGCACCCAAGGTTCGAGCCATGCAGATCATCGATGAACTTGAGACGACCCGTCGGGGTGTGTACGGTGGGGTTGTCGGGTACTTCAGCGCCCATGGCAGTCTCGACTTCGCGATTGCGATTCGAACGGTCGTCGTCGACCCAAAGGGCGTCGCTCACCTGCAGGCTGGTGCGGGTATCGTCGCCGACTCAGTCGGGTCTACAGAGGCAGCCGAGACGGTCGCCAAGGCCGCTGCGGTCGCCAAAGCAGTGCTGGTTGCTCGCGGGTTTACGTCAGCAGCGGTGCCGGCAGTGTCAGCGAGCCAGCCCTGAGACCGGTGGTCTCGTACCAGCGGCGTTTGACCCAGCCACCAAGAACCACGGCGCCTTCTTGGACTAGGAGGGCCCGGATCTCACCAGCCTCGGCACCGGAGTCTGTCGTAAGCTGTGCTGGTGTCGATAGAGTGGCCCAGGGGCTCGCGTCTTTTGTACGGAAGCGAGCAACAAAGAGGCTGATGGGCGGTTTGGCCCCCCTTGAGTCGGTTCGGGCAACCAGCTCTTGACCAACGTAACAGCCCTTGGTAAAGCTGACCCCGCGAGCAACTAGCGTTGGCACGCTCGCGACGAGCAGCTCGCCGGGCGCGTCGGTTGGGAGGTGGATGGCAACATGGGCGAGGCGTCGCTGGGTGAAGCTCTCCGATGATGGGAGATTTTGTGTCGCTGAGAGTTCTAAAGTGGTGATCAGTGGGGCATCGAGGGGCCAGAGAGGAGAGGTGCTGTCGTCGTCGATGACTGCCCAGGCTTGCTCTTCGACTTCGAAGCTAATCTTGACTCGCAGTTTGAAGCGAGTGAGGCGCTCGAGCAGTGCTGTGAGATGCTCACGGTAGGTGATGAGACGCACTCGTTCAGGATCAAGGATCTCAAAGCGTACGATCGTGACCAGCTTGCCCTCTGGGGTGCAAATTGCGGCGATCAACGGATTATGGACATCGACCTGATTGAGATCGTTGGTGAGTTGCCCTTGGAGAAACTTGATGGTATCGGCCCCGGATACGATCAGTGAGGCCAATGGTACGACGACACGAGAGCCCTGGACGATGTCTTGGTCACGTATGGGGCTCTCGGCCTGCGCGATCATGCGCTCATTATCGCTGTCTATGCGCTGGTGATCGTGTGGTTGCATCCGAGGTCAGTCTAGCCTGTGTGCTTGGAGCAACGTATTGGGACTGGTATGGGGTCAAGTCGATGGTGATGATGCCGATACCACCCGTGTGAGAGTGTGGTCGAGGATGCACGCTGTTGCACCACTTGTTGAATTTGTGGCCTACGCACTCACGGTGGTGCAAAGCCGGGAAGGGTCCTCATGAGCGTGTTGGACCCACGTAGGTGGTGAGCTCGTGAGCGTCCTACAAGTGAGAGCCAAGACAGCCGTCGTTGGGCGCAAGTGGCGTTGGGCACGTATCATGCTCGTCGGGCTCTGGACCCTGGGGTCGATTTGTGCTGGCCTATGGATTGAGGCGCGGGTAGGGCAATCGGTGCGTAACGAGGATTCGGTTGCGGCTACAGCCAGGACTACCAACGTGACAGTACACCTGTCCCGTGATCTCAATCAGGTGATTGCTCAGCTTCGCTTCGTCGGCTATCTCGCCTTTCGATCACCGCCGGGATCGCTGGATCAAGCGGATCTTGGGAAGATCTTCGTTGCGTTCGCCCATTCGACGTCAGGGTTGATGGGCCTCGAGCTCACGACGCCAAGCCAACGAGTGTTCTGGCACTACGGTGCTGCTATCGGCAGCGGTCTTTACGAGGCGAAGGGCGCTGTCGATCACTCTGGAGTCGTGATGGGCAACCTGCGTGTGCACCATGGCAAACTCGATGAGGCGATCCAGGTGCAGGTAGCGGGGACCAACCATGTTGTTATCGGCAATGTACTTGGCATGGCCCAAGTGAGTGATCCAGTCGCCGTTCGCGATAGTTCCACGGTTTTTATGACTCAAGTCGGCGGCCCAACGATCGCGATCAATGCTCATGGTGCTCAGATCGCCGATCTGCCGCGATCCTATATTCCACTCTCGGTTGTTGGGTCCACGATTCCTCGGGTCTCCGTGATCGCTGGCGTGACCTCCAAAGCCCTCGATGCCGCAATCGCCCGAGGTTCGACGGCTCCTTTGTGGGTGTTGACATTGATTTGGCTGTTCGGAGTGGGGCTCGGACTGATCGGCATTCAACTTCTCGCCCTCTCGGAGCAACGACAGGCGTCCAATCGCATGGTTGCGATGGTGGCGGAGAATGGCAGGGCATTGACGGAGTTGGTTTTGCACCACAGTGACCTCGCCGCGCTGATGATCGACGTCGCTTCGTTGCTCAAGACGGTCACAGGCGCCAACAATGTCACCGCCAGTTTTGTCGGACCTGATGGCGTCTCCTGGTCAATCGACGATCGGGGAGAAGCCGTACTGGATTGTGGCGAGGCAACCGTCGGTGACCTAAGCGACCCAGATGGTCGTTGGTACCGGGCCAACGGCGAGAACGTCGATTCAAGCGTGCTGATGGCTCGGTTCGGAAGTGTCGATGCTGGTCTCGGCCGACTCATGGTCGAACGCCCTCATTCGCTCGGCGTGGCGGTACTGGAACACCTTGACTTGAGCGTTCTCGACTTGGCCGTGGATCGTTCCGCGATGGTGGCGCGACGTCGTCTCATCGAGGCGGCGGTTGAGACCACTGATGCGGGGATTGCGCTCTTCGGGATCGACGGGATGCTGCAGTGGGCAAACGGCTCGTGGTATCGACTCCTAGGCATGGATACAGCCGGACATCCCGTCGATATAAACCTTGAAGCACTCGCTGACAGCCCAAACGATGCTGCCCAGATCACCGCGTTCTTAGGGGCGTGTCGGCTTGGAGCTCAGGATCGGTTCGAGAGCGAGCTTCGGTTCACGGTTGGGGATGCGTTCTGGGGTGCATTGCTCCTTTCGCCGGTAAGTGAGAACGCACAAGGCTATGTCTCACACATCGTCGCGCTCGTTCGCGACGTGAGCGCGAATCACGAGGTGACAGAGCGCCTCGCCTATCAGGTCGATCATGACTCACTGACCGGTACCCTGTCGCGCCAGGCACTTGAGAGCCGAGCAGAGGCGGCGTTAGCCCGTGGTGGGGAGCGGCCAAGAGAATTTGCCGTCGCAATTCTTGATTTGGACAATTTCAAACTGGTGAACGATACCTGGGGTCATGGGGTTGGGGATGAACTCCTGATTGGGCTGGGATCCCGACTGCAAGAGCGCCTTGGAGACGCTCATGCCGTTGCACGAGTTGGAGGAGATGAGTTTATTCTCATGTTCTCCCTTGAGAATGTCGACCTTGATGCCTGTATCCAGTTGGTTGACCAGAGTCTCAGCACACCACTTAACGTTGCGGAGGGGCAGACTATTCTCGTCGGTGCCAGCATGGGGGTGGCTCTGTTCCCGGATGATGCGACCACACTCGAGAGTCTGCTACGAGAGGCTGACCGGGCCCTCTATCACGTCAAGTCGATGAAGTTGACACGATCGCGCTGGTGGCTACGCCGCAAAGATGTCGAGGTGACAGAGCCGATCGACGATGATCCTTGGTCGGTGCCCAATGCCACCCTTTTGAGTCGATATCGAGCACTCTGGCCGACGTTGGCCGACATCATTGCTATCCAATTGAGGGCAAAGTTCGATTCCGAGGCCGTCGTCCCGGTCAATGGCGACGGCGCTGATTGGGTACAGCTTCATCATGGGTTACTTGTTGCGGTGCTTGACGGCCAGGCAACCGCCTCCGCGCTCGGCGAGCAAGTCACGAGCATCGGGGCCGAGCTCACGGTGGCGAGTGCTCAGCGCGAAGTTCTGGAGCTGACGACATCGCTGGTGATGACTGCCTTTCTCAATGATGCCATCGGGCCAAGCGTACCGGCACACGATCGGCGGTTGCTTGTGGAGTTGGTCCGCAAGCGCTTCGCCTGGGTCCTCGAGCGAGAGCGAGAGGCGATGGCCGGCGTTCGGGAAAACTACTTGGCAGCTGCGGTGGGAGCACCACTTGCCACCAATGACTGTTGGCTTGACTATCTTGGTGAGAGCTTGGATCGGGTCGCAGCGTTGCCAGGAATCTGTGGCGTGCTCTTCACGGAGGCTGACCAAGGTGGCGACGATGGGCTCCGTTACCTTGGTGGCAAGGTAGCCCCGCAGTTTTCCGAGTGGTTTCGTGCAAGCGCTGAGGCGCGTGCAATTGTAAACCCTGGGGTCGACCAAGGTCCGGGCGATGGTGTCCTCGCGTGGGAATCCTATACAACGATAATGGTTGACGATGTGTTGAGCTCGCCGCGTTATGAGCCATGGTCAGCCGTCATCCGCCGGCTTGGCTTTCGATCGTTGGCGATTATTCCCGTGATGGTCGGTGCGGAGGCGATTGGACTGTGTACCATTCTCGGTGCCTACACCCATCAGTTTCAAGGGAGAACCTCTCAAGAGTTTATCTCCGCGCTACAGGAGCGTTTGCAGGATGGTTGGCGGCATTATCGAACGAATGTTGGTTCTATGGCTGGACCATTGGCCCAACGCTATCGCCGTGCGCTGGCAGAAGGAGGATTGCGCGAGCACTATCAGCCACTCCTGGACCTCAAGGTTGGTCGGCCCACCCGCTTTGAGGTGCTCGCCAGACTGGAGGTTGGTGATGATCGGCTCGCCCAACCTGGCCAGTTCCTGCCTGCCTTCGGTGAACGAGAACTGAGGCAACTCTTTAGCGATTCGTTGGCGCGCGTGTTGGAGTTGCGCCAGCAGAGCCATGACCATGAGTTGAGCTTTGGCTGTTCGATCAATCTGCCTGGTTCGGTCTTGCTCGATGCCCACCTGCGTGATCTCTTGGATACGGCGCGCCAGCGTTGCGAGGGAGATCTCTCGTGGTTGATGCTTGAGTTGCTCGAGAGCGAGCACCTGGGTGACAAGGAGCTCGCGGTGGTCTATGACTTTGGGCGCACGGGTGTGCTGTTCGCGATCGATGATCTTGGCTCCGGATATTCGAATCTCGGCCGTTTGGTGGAGTTCCCCTTCGCTCAGATCAAGCTCGACCGTTCCTTGGTGCAGGGCCTCTGGAGCCATCCACTTACCGCCCTCGGAGTTGTTGGTGGGTTGGTTCAAGCCGCGCATGACGCCCGGCGTAGCGTCGTCTTTGAGGGAGTGGAGCGTCTCGAACTGCTGGAGGCTGCCCGGATTTTAGAGGCGGATTATGCGCAGGGTTTTGCCATTGCGAGGCCGATGCCTGTCGAGGAGGTGCAGCCGTGGCTTAACCAGTTTTCGAGGGATTTTGGCACGATCTCCACTGAGCTGTTGACTACTGACAGCCTTCACTCGCTCCTGGGCGCGCTCACCTACGCGTGGCATGAGGTCCGCCAACATGGAAGAGCCTGGGTCGAGGCGGCCGATTGTCCTGTCGATGATTACTTAAAGCGAATGTTTGGCGCGGCCTCGTCACTGGTGGCTCTGCACCGGAGACTCCATCATGAGGGACTGGTCGTCTCTGAAGCCTTTGAACTCTTGATGAGCGAGCTTGACCGGTGCCAGCGAGCACTCGTCAGCGCCGCCGACACCGGCTACGAAGGAGCACGCGGGACGATGGCCGGTGTCGATTGAGTGCGTGGTGGCTGTGTTCGGTCATTGGTCCGTGGAATCATGATGCGAAAAGTGGTTCCATTCATGGGAGCGATGGCTGACTCAACCTTGATAGTCAATCCCATGAGGGCTGCAAGCCGACCGACGATCAGGAGTCCTAGGCCACTGCCGACGGTGCCGTCACGGCCTGGCGTTGGGTTCAGCTGTTGGGCGAAGAGCTGTGCTTGATGGGAGGGGGGTATGCCGTCTCCGTCATCGGTGACGATGATCGTGGCCTCGCTCGTGGTTGTAATCAGGCGTACGGCGACCGTCCGTTGTGCGTATTTGAGGGCGTTGTCGAGGAGATTGCCGAGGAGTTGCAAGAGTCGTTCCGGGTCGATTTCGATAGTTGTGGGGGTAGAGGGCAAGGAACTCGTGAGCGCAAGTCCATGACGTTCGGCGGTGGGAGAGACGGCTTCGACGAGATGGCTGATGAGCTCGTTGAGGTCGATGCGTTGGTTGGTTAGCGTATAGTCGCTCGCCCGCAAGCGTGCCAGAGCGATGAGATCGTTGATGAGGCGCTCAACGCGTTGGGCTTCGCGCTGGATCGTCCCCGCCGCCTCCACCGGCGAGGTGACGGCCTCGTCGATGATGGCTTCAGCGAAGCCGCGAATTGACGTGAGTGGGGTGCGCAGGTCGTGGGAGATGGCCAGGATGTAGGTCGACTCCACCTCGTTGGCGGCACGCAATGATGTGATCATGGACGAGATGGCGTCATCAAGATTGGCAAGCTCTTCCTCCACCGGTGGTGTATCGGATACAACATCGTCGAGATGGCCAGCTGCAACCCGCTTGGATCGATCGACAAGGCGATCCAAGGTGCGAGCGATGTGGGCGGTGTAACGGTCTGAGAGCAGTAGGGCAACGAAGGCGGTGATGAAGACGGCGGTGATGACAAAGATCACCGGACCCTCAATGGAAGGGAGTGGGCGAGTGATCACCAGAGCGAAGAGCGAGGGATGCACACTAGCCACAGACCCATGGAAGCCAAGCTGCGCCTGGACGGGATAGGCCACGAAGACCTCGTTGTGAATGACCCCGGACTGATAATGGCCTGAGAGCAGGAGCCCTCGATCGATTGAGCTTGCAGTCAATGGCTCGGGAAGGTGGACAAGGGTTGTGCCCCGCCGCGAGAGTGGGATCAGCCGCAACCGCCCGACGCCAGCCGAGGCGAGGAAGGGATGAACAAACCGGTCATTTGCGCGCGCAAAGAGAATGGCGAGGGCCGTCGCAGAGCGGAGCAGAAAAGCTTGCGTCTGGTGGACAGCAACCTCTCTGCTGATCGCAATCGTTCCTGCACCGCCGATGAGAACGGTAACGATGGCGGTAGCCAGTAGGCCGGTTCGGACCGTTCGGCGGATGCTAGGTTGTTTACGCCAAGCGATAGCCGACCCCCCAAACCGTTGAGATCGGGAGCGCCTCAGCGAACTTGCGGCGCAGTTGGCGGATGTGAACATCGACGGTGCGATCATCTCCGTACCATTCGGGACCCCAGACACCATCGAGAAGTTCTCGTCGCGACAGCGCGACCCCACGATGCATCAAGAGGAACCCTAGGAGGTCAAACTCCCGATTTGTTAACGCGATGATCGTATCGTCGAGCGTTGCGCTGCGACGGCGTTGATCCCAGGTGATCGGGCCGAGGGTTTCGACTCTGGCGGTGCCGGGCGTAAGTGTCGTTGTACGACGTAGAATCGCATTCAGCCTGGCGATGAGTTCACGCGGAGAGAACGGTTTCGTGACGTAGTCATCGGCTCCGATTTCGAGGCCGAAGATCCGATCGAGCTCCTGGTCGCGCGCGGACAGCATCACAATCGGAACATCGGAGCGCGTCCGTAGCGCGCGGCAGACATCGAGGCCGTCGAGGTCCCCAGGGAGGTTGAGATCCAAGATGACGGCGATAGGTTGAGTCTCACCATAGCGAGCAAGCGCCGTTTCTCCCGAGGTTGCAACCACAGGGTCAAAGGAGGCCCCTTTAAGGTAGGCGCAGAGGAGTTCAGCGATCGAGGGATCGTCTTCGACCACGAGCACTACGGCACGTAACGGATCTACAGGCGTTGTTGGATGCCCAAGGGTTGTGTTAAGGGGCATGGCAGGAGCTGGGGCCGTCGCGTTCTCTCGCACGGAACCGAGCATAGCCAGTTACCTAATCTCGCGGTTCGGGTTGTCGCGTGCTGTCCCTGTGTTCAAGGAGGTGGCGTTCAACATGATGACAGCGTCAACAGGGTCACAGGCAACGCCGACCGGGTATCTCTTCGCGAGAACATCAATCGGAAGGTATCGGTGGGTCGGTCGGAGGCAAACCTTGGGCGCGACTTGAGGTTGGCACCGTAGGGTTGGTTCCAGGTCTGGCCGCGATCGATGCTGGTCCATCACGCAACTCACCGAGTTCGCGCTCGAACTCCTCGTCACTTGGCGACGTTGGGTCGATGTCACTAGCGGTGTATTTGCCACCTCGCAACCAGGATGCGACGGCGGCAACCAGGCAGGCCAGGGCGGCGAAGACGAAGGCCTCAGCCAATCCATGGCCGAACGGATGCGAGATCAGGTGCGGGAAATAGTAGCGGCCAGTGAGGTAGCGGGCGTTGGAGGTCGGTAGCTTCGAGAGCACCGACGATCCGATGAGCTTGGAGACTGGGTTGTAGCCGAGGAACGCTGCGAATAGGAGGCTGACCGGAGGTAGCACGGAGATACCCTTGGCGACGTTGAACGGTACGTGCTGGTGCGTCAAGCCGGTCAAAAGTGCGTGCGGGAGGTACGCCTGGAGCCCAAAGATCATCAGGGTAAAGAAGACGCCGATCGAAAGCACCATCGCCGAGTTCTGGAAGGTGGCTGCCATGCCTGCGCCAACGCCACGTTCGTTGACCGGCAGGCTGTTCATGATGCCTGCTCGGTTCGGCGAGGCAAACAGACCCATGGCAAGCCCATTAAGCAACAGAAGGGCGGCAAAGAGTGGGTAGGAGAAGTCCACGGGGAGGTAGATCAAGAGGATGAACGAGAGGGCTGCTACGACCATGCCACCGGTTGCGAAGGGACGTGCGCCGAAGCGATCGGAGAGATAGCCAGAGACCGGACCAGCGGCGAGAAAGCCGATGGTGAGTGGGACAAGATAGATACCAGCCCAAAGGGGCGTTGAGGAGTACGAATAGCCATGCTCGGGCAACCAGATACCCTGAAGCCAGATGATGAGGATGAACATCATGCCACCTCGACCGAGCGATGCCAGGAGGCTCGCGAGGTTTCCGGCGGTATAGGGACGGATTTTAAAGAGACGAACATTCATCATCGGTTCAGCTCGCTTTAGCTCGATGGCGACGAAGCTGATGAGCGTGAGGACGCCGCCAATCAACGCCGCGAGCACCCCTGGGTTGGTCCAGCCCATGGTTGACCCACCATACGGTTGCAGACCATAGGTGATCCCGACCAGAATCGATATGAGACCGACTGCGAAGACGAGGTTTCCAAGAACATCGATGTGAGCCTTGACCTTCTTGCCGAGATCGTGAAGCATGATGTAGGCCCACACGGTGCCAATCATGCCAAAGGGTACCGAGACCAAGAAGACGGCGCGCCACGATATTGGAGCTAGCAGTCCGCCCATGATGAGTCCCAGAAACGAGCCGGCGATAGCGGCGACGTTGTTGATTCCGAGTGCAAGCCCACGTTGATTGGAGGGGAAGGCATCAGTTAACAGCGCTGCCGAGTTCGCCATCAATAAGGCGCCACCAAGACCCTGACCAAGCCGCATGCCGATGAGCCAGAGCGCACCACCACCGCCGTGCATCCAGGTGATTGAGAGGAGGATCGAAAAAATTGTGAACGTGGCAAAACCCATGTTGTACATGCGTGCTCGGCCGTACATATCTCCGAGGCGACCGAAGCTCACGACCATAACGGCGGTGACGACCAAGTACCCCATGAGCACCCAGAGGAAATACGAGGTGTTTGCGGGAGCGAGTGGGTTCAGCTTGATACCGTTAAAGATCTCCGGTAGCGAGATCAACACAATGGACGAGTTGATGGTTGCCATCAGGATTCCGAGGGTGGTGTTTGAGAGTACGATCCACTTATAGCGAGGGTGTTCGGTGATCCTGAACGACCGCTCCCGTAAGGACTGCTTAACCTGAGTCTGCTGGTCTCCTAACACGTGCACTCGCTCCAATCCAAGTCTGTATCTTGCCTTCGTTGCTCCCTAATCTGTCTCTTTGCCAAGATGGCCGGTAGCGGCCCACCATTGTGGCTAGACAATTGGACGGCGTTACCGTCAGATACCGAGGTACGCTGCGTCACCCATTGGCATCCCTCCAGCTCCGACAGGCCCAGTTTGTGTTGGCTCCTCTTCGTTTGGCTGAACTTCATCTCGGACGGCTTCATTTGGCTGAGGCTGAATTTGTCGCTGAGGCTGAATTTGTCGCTGAGGCTGAGCCTGTCGACACAACTCTCGAGTATTGCCATACGTCCATTGTATCGGAGATTCGCTTGCATAGTACAAGTATTGCAAAGAAACTTCGCTCTTAGACCGAAAATCTCGGTACGGTGGCGGGTAGCCTGGGACTATGGCCACCTATCTTGATTCGATCCTTGCCCTGCACCGACAGCGCTGCATGGACGATCACCGTTCCCTTGACCAACTACGGTCGGCCTGTGATTCGGTGCCCGAGGTCGCGAGCTTTTCGGCGGCGTTGTGTGCTACCGGCCTGGGGGTTATCGCTGAGGTCAAGCGGCGTTCCCCCGTTCGAGGATCCATGATCGAGGCAGAGGTGGTTCCGGCGGATATCGCGTACGAGTACGAACAAGGTGGAGCAGCAGCGATCTCGGTGTTGACCGATACCCCCCATTTTGGCGGCAGTCTTGACGATCTCATGAGCGTTGCCACCGCGGTCGATGTGCCGGTGCTCCGTAAGGACTTTTTACTCAGTGAGCGTGATCTGTGCGACGCTCGGTTGCATGGTGCTTCAGCGGCACTGTTGATAGCATCTGCCATGTCGCGTGACGCTCTCGAGCGTCTGATTGTCTTTAGCGCAACGATTGGACTTGAGATCTTGCTTGAGGTGCATGATCCTCACGAAATCGTCGAGGTAGATCTTGCCGGACTCGGTTTTCGCGGGGCCATCGGCATTAACCAGCGAGATCTCGTCACCTTTGAGGTTGATCCTGCGCGAGCACTCGCATATCGCAAGGAGCTTGGCAACGAGTTTCCGGTGGTTGCTGAATCTGGGGTGCAAGGTCCAGCGGATGCGCGTGCGTTGGCAGCTGGAGGATACGACGCGATCTTGGTCGGAGAAACCCTCATGCGTGCCAGGGATCGTGTTGCTATGTTGCGAGCACTCCGTGGTGGGTGACGCTTGTGGCTCCATGAGGCATTACGCAAGTCATGGATTAGGTTTTTAATGCCGAACGAGGTTTTCATCAAGATCTGCGGTATCACCAACGTCGAAGATGCACGCAGCGCTTTGTCCCTCGGCGCCGATGCTATCGGGTTTGTGTTTGCACAATCGCGACGGCAGGTGAGTGTCGAACAGGTGGCGCAGATCCTCGATGGGTTACCGGAATCGATCCAAACCTTCGGCGTCTTTGTCGACGAAACCGTTGATCGGGTAGCGAGGATCGTTACCTCTCTGGGTTTGAGCGGCGCGCAGCTGCACGGCAATGAATCCCCGGCCGAGGTCGACTCTTTGTGCCAAAAGATACCCCTGGTGATCAAAGCGATACCGATCGGTGAAACATTTGTCGACCTCGTTGCTCGCTACCCGGACGTCTGGGCAATCCTTGGTGATGGGCCACAACCCGGGTCAGGGGTGCCTCCAGACTGGGGTGTGTTGCGACATCGGTTCGAGCAGGCGAAGCCAGCATCAACGCCGGGCAGCGATGCTTGCGGCGACCTGAGTCGGGCTGTAAGTTTAAGGGACCGAGCGCTGACGGTGACTACAACGCCGCCAGCTGCAATAGCACGCCCGGCGATAGGTGTTGGTGCTCGGGACCCTGATTTGGTCGTGCATGCTGAGGGGCCACGGTTGATTCTGGCGGGAGGTCTGCGGGTCGACAACGTTAGGCTCGCCATGCAAGAGGTTCGACCCGATGGGGTAGACGTATCCAGTGGGGTTGAGCAGGCACCAGGACGCAAGGACCCAAGGAAGATGCGTGCGTTCATCGACGCGGTGCGGAGTTGGCAATAAAGGCGAGGCTTTGGAGGTTGCCAACGGAGGATACCGCTGAGGCGTTACGCTTTGGTGGTGACAGCGGGCATGAGGCGCACCCTGCGATGGTCACACTGGAAGTGGTACTGATCAAGTTGATTAGTTGAAATGAGTAGAGGAGTCAAGCAGTGACGAGTGTGATGGGAAGCCCGGATGCGACGGGGAGATTCGGTGGGTTCGGCGGGCGATACGTACCCGAGTCGCTCATGCCTGCGGTCCTTGAACTCGAAGTAGCGTTCCGCGAGGCTTGGACAGACCCGTTGTTTCGTGCCCAGTACACCTCCACCTTGGAGAGTTACGCTGGGCGCCCCACACGTCTTTACCTCGCGGAGCGTCTCTCGGAGCACCTTGGTGCTCAGATTTGGCTGAAGCGTGAAGATCTTGCCCACACAGGTTCCCACAAGATCAACAACGTGATTGGCCAAGCGTTGTTGGCACGTCGGATGGGGAAAACTCGCCTCATCGCCGAGACCGGTGCTGGCCAGCACGGTGTAGCGACGGCGACCGCGGCTGCCCTGCTTGGGCTGGATGCCAAGGTCTACATGGGGGAAGTTGACGTGAAGCGTCAGTCGTTGAATGTCTTTCGGATGCGGCTGCTTGGTGCCGAGGTGGAGCCGGTGAAGTCGGGTTCTCGCACGTTAAAGGATGCGGTCAACGAGGCGATGCGTAGTTGGGTGGCCGCGTTGGAGGACACCCACTATTGCATCGGCAGCGTCATGGGGCCCCATCCGTATCCGTGGATGGTGCGCGAGTTTCAGCGTGTCATTGGAGACGAGGCCCGTAGCCAATATCTTGTTGCCACTGGTTCTACTCCCGATTGGGTCGTAGCCTGTGTCGGTGGAGGCTCGAATGCAGCGGGGACGTTCGCGGGCTTTGTCGACACCTCGGCACGTCTGGTTGGGGTCGAACCCGAAGGGGGTGCGGCCATTGGACGAGGGGTTGGAGGCATTGTCCATGGCATGGAGTCCTATTTCCTTCAAGACGAGTTTGGCCAGGTGAATGAGGCGAGTTCGATCTCGGCAGGACTCGACTACCCGGGGGTCGGACCAGAGCACGCCTATCTCCATACCATTGGGCGCGCTCGTTATGATCAGGTCAACGATGACCAAGTGCTCGATGCCGTGCGTTTACTGGCGAGGCTGGAAGGGATTATCTGCGCGCTCGAATCCGCGCACGCCGTCGCTTGGCTCGTTCAGCATCGTGAGGAGATCGCCGGAACTTCCGTCGTTCTCACTCTATCAGGCCGTGGCGATAAGGACGCCGAGACCATCGCCGAACGTCTGGGCTTCCTGGAAGGAGAGTCGTATGCTTGAGAGGACGCTCCAAGATCTTCGAACTCGGGGTCGCCGGCTGTTGGTCCCCTATATCATGGCCGGAGTGGAGGCTGACTGGTTGTCGCTTGTGGAGCTGGTTGTCGAACGGGGGGCTGACGCCGTCGAGATTGGGATTCCGTTTTCAGACCCAAGTATGGATGGTCCGGTGATTCAACGTGCAGGCGAGACTGCGCTTGCCCGTGGCGCGACGCCCCTTTCGGTCTTGTCCGAGCTGCGCCAGCAGAGCTTTGGTGTCCCTATCGTCGTAATGACCTACTACAACATCTTTCATCATATGGGTGACGATCGTGCAATAGGGGAACTACGACGCTCTGGTGTCGATGGGGTCATTATCCCTGATCTGCCGTTCGAGGAGGGAGCCCGCTGGCGAGAGTTGGCGGCCAGAGAGAATCTTGAAACCGTCCAGCTCATATCGCCTGCAACTTCTGACGAACGGATCGACGAGATCCTATCGGTGGCAGAGGGGTTTGTCTATGGAGTTGGACGCATGGCGGTTACCGGCGAGCAAGTGGAGTTGGCTGCAACCGCCACGGCGATCGCAGCGAGGATCCGCCCGCGAACCTCCCTGCCGGTGCTCATCGGTATCGGCATCTCCAATGGTGCACAAGCTCGCTCGGTGGTTGGAGCTGGTGCTGATGGCGTTGTGGTTGGCTCCGCGCTGATGCGCCGCCTGCTCGATGGTGAGTCACCTGATGCGCTGGCAGCCTTCCTTGATGAGCTGCGATCCGCTCTCGATGACGCCTAATGCCAGGGGATAGTTTCGGGACATTGTTGTGATCATGGGTTGTGTGCCAGCATAACCTGTGGCATTGGGTAGCCCTGGTGAGTATGGCTCGAGCTCGACCAAGTAGCGACACAGTGGTGCAGCTTTCGATGCATTAGTCTGCGATGGACTACAACGACCGTGGTACAACGGCGATTGAGAAGTCTTGGGTCGCAGGCTACATCTGATAGAGCAGTGATGTACCCGCCGAGTTTGGACATCGTAGCCCAACTGGTGGGCCCCGGATAGCCCTGCGACAGGGTTGGTGACGAATAAGGGTGTCCAACACGCTCCAACCCAGGACATAATGCGCTCGCGTCGTTCCGCAATGTCGCCCTGAGACGTCAACGTTACAGTGACTGTTATCCGCATGTGTAAGCTGCGACGAACGGAGCCTCTTTAGCAGAGATATTGAAGCAAGGATATAGCTGCAACGAATGGAAATTGTTGTGTGGTGCTAGCTATTCGAAAGGTGCTAGGGTGCTGCGACCAAGGTATCCTCAGTGGCAAAGGGAGTGGTTAACGTTATCACAGATCAGCAGGTAGGTGGATGATCTCCTGTGTCCGGGTGCTCGTTGTGCGTTACGCCGGGCTTCTTGGGATTGTTCTTGTGTGACGGCAGGAAGAACTTGATAAAGAATATTTGCTCTTCGGCTTATCAACAATAAACAGGCATAGGTTACCAGCAGAGGTGCAGAATTTGGAACCGTTCATTTGGCACTGGAATTATCGTTTTTGGGATCGTGCTGGCTGCCATCGGTGCGATACTGAAATATGCCGTCACGGCGAGCATAACTGGGTTTTCAATCCCAGAGGTTGGTCTCATTTTGCTGATCGTTGGAATCGTAACGCTGCTTCTTCGCATCGTGGTGGCCTTGAGCAGTGGCCGCCGTCATGATGTGACCAAAGAGCAGGTGCACAACACTCCTGCCGGAACAGTGAGATCAGTTGATAGCAAAGATAGTCTCGCCTAAACAAGGTCACCAAGAGGGCACGTTTCACAGCTCGGCTTCTCGCTGCAGCGCTTCATGCGTAGGAGGACACTCCCTTGAGCATTGGCTACGTGTTGTTTGTATATTGCGAGTTCTAGCCGTTACGGCATCGGCCGGTTGAGATGCGATAGGCAACTGGCGTGGTGGGTGGCGGATTGTGCCTTTGAACTAGGTCGCTCATGCTGACGGCGGGTGCTGGGGCCACCCGCCGTCGTGCCCTGAATTGTCGTTCCCCCATTGCATGGGCACCCCAGCAGATGGTTGTATTGCCAAAGATCAGGCACTCAGGTGAGGTCTTCGCACGGCGGGGTATCGAGCTGGTGCGCCAGATATAGTTGGCCAGCTTGGTTGCCATGGAGCTCAGGGCTGCTGGACGCCTCGACATCTCTGTTTCTGGGGGTTCTGTCCCAGCGTACTCCACCGTATTGGCCCTAAAACACACTATCGTCGTGGCGTAGCCGGTGAACGGATACCATCGTTCGCTCTTGGGGTACCTGTTGCTTGCGGGGGTTAAGAGTCCATCGGACGGGCATGCCCTTGGGCGAACGATTCTTGCACACGCGTCGATGCAGATGAGTCGGTGCCTTGACCCCTTGGGCTATACAGGAGCCGGGTGATCAAGACTATGGGCTTCGGTTAAGCATGATGCAGTGAGGGTTCGTGCTGTTGCACACTGTAGGCACCGCGCTTTGGATAAGGGTACTAGGGCGACAGGTTCGCATGAGCTAGCGCAGGCAATGGTGCGCAGTAACCCTCGTGGTAATGGCGAGAACCCGGCCCGTCGGAGGTGTTCGATCTTGGAGTTACCATCCCTTGGTGAACTTGGCACTCCTTGGGAGGAGCGCCGCACCCATGACTTGGTTCGCAATTCTTAGCTCGTTGCTCGCTTATGTTCGTACTGACTTCATATCTCTGCGGTGTATCTGCACGAGATCGCAGACCCTGAGTGTGGCCAAGAGAGTCACCTTAGCAGCGTCACACTAGGAGGGTTGTGATGCCAGTGCTTGCACACTAGGGTATCGATACTGATACCAAATGAGTTTCTCGAGGCGACGGTACTGACTCGCAACGTCGTGTTGCTATTGACCAGAAAGAGAAGCCGATAGGTCGTTGCTCGTGTTGCTAAGTGTCATTTGGGGTTCGTGCACCGGCCAGCAGGGCAGAGCCGCCGCATTTCTCACGGCCTGGCTGTGTGGGCGTTTTGTTGGTCGGAACTGGTTAGGCTGAAGTCCATGGAGCACAGTAGCGAAGACTATCCGCAAGGTATTGGGGAACCCGATCCAGTGAGCGAAGAGCGTCGCGAGAGTGAGGTAGCACCGTCCGGAGAGTTGGATAATTTGGTCCGGCATGGGCACGATCCACGGTCAACCCGTACATCGAGGGTTTGGATTGGTTCTGTTGTTGGACTTATTGTGTTGATTGCAATTCTGGTTTTCATTCTTCAGAATCTGGCGACGGTAACTATTCATTTTCCTGGCGCTACGACGCACATGCCTGTGGGGATTGCGATTCTCTTTGGCGTCATTCTTGGTGGGTTACTGGTGTTCGTTTTGAGTTTGGCTCGCGTGTTGCAACTGCGACGAGGTATGAGTCGAATACGGCGTGCAGAACATAGTTCGGGTTCTTAGTTCGCACCTCGTTGTCAAGTGATCATTCCGAGGTCCATGTTGTGGCCTTGTGGTGAGCAGCTGACGTGGCTTGCGCGATGGGTCACTCCGTTCGTGTCTCATATCGTTCGATTGCCACACCGTTGGGGGCCAGTACGTTGTACTGTGCGCTGGCGGACGGGCGTGTACGGGAAGAGTCGCCACGACCAGGGGCTTATCGTCTGGCCGCCAGCGGTCTCCACCGTGGTGGAGAAGACACGGCAGCGTCCTGATACAAGTGCCAGGTCGTACCGGCATTCGAACGACGGCGTGAGCCGTTGCGCCATGGGGTGGAACCCTGATCATGGTGCGATTGCAGATGGACCGCCAGCCGGTGACTGACGCGCGCAACGAAACGTGACGTTGTCGATACCCCTTGGCAAGCTTGGCCTGTGAACGTTGGGGCGTCGCGTATTTTGCACGGTTTGCATGCCGAGTCCCGGAGGGAGCTAGATCGTGAAGGCCTCAGTTTTCTCGCAGCCGTTAGGTAATCGCGGCCGCATTGAAGGATAGTACTGCTATCGCAAAGGCCTTGGTGGCGAGTAGCTACCAGTTGGTGTGTGGTGGCCTTGTGGCGTCGATGCGAGGCGGTATAGGATACTGGTCGTGAATGACCCAGCGAACGACTCGATAGCCGATGAGCGTGCCGCTTCCCAGGGCCCGTTGTCGGGTTTGTTGGTGGCTGACTTCTCGCGGATTTTGGCTGGTCCATACGCGACGATGTTGCTTGGTGATCTTGGTGCCACCGTGATTAAGGTAGAAGGCCCAGCTGGTGATGATACCCGCACTTGGAAGCCCCCAGTTCGTGATGGAGTCTCAACGTACTACTTGGGGATCAATCGCAACAAGCGCTCGATCGTTTTGGACCTCCGTAACCCTGCTGACCTGGAGGTAGCCAAGAGGCTCGCGCTTGCGGCCGATATCATGGTCGAGAACTTCAAACCTGGGCAAATCGCCGGCTTTGGGCTTGGTTACGATGAACTGCGTGTCCAGAATCGGGGACTGATCTACGCTTCTATCTCAGGCTTTGGGACGCGATCCCCTGGTGCCGAGATGGTGGGTTACGATCTCATGATCCAAGCCATGTCCGGTTTGATGAGCTTGACCGGCGAGCCAGATGGGCCCGCGTATCGGGCAGGCATTTCGGTCATGGATATCATTGCTGGCTTGCATCTATCAATGGGGATCTTGGCGGCGCTGCATCAACGCACCCTATCCGGTGAGGGTCAAAAAGTTGAGGTGAGCTTGCTGGCTTCGGCCTTGTCGGGATTGGTCAATCACACCGCGGCGGTGACGATGGGGGGCGTTGTGCCGTTCCGGATGGGCAATGCACACCCAAGCCTTTACCCGTACGATCCCTTCCCAACGCAGGATGGAGAGCTGATCGTGATCGCCGCGAACGATGGCCAGTTTCGTAAGCTGACCGAAGTCCTTGGGGTTCCAGAGCTGGCTGATGACGAGAGATTTCGCCATAATGACTTGCGCACGGCCAACCGAATGATCCTTGGTCCACTCTTGAGCCAACGGCTCTTGACGAAGACATCCGACGAGTGGTTCGAGTTGTTAATGGCTGCCCGTGTCCCATGTGCTCCAATCGCAACCGTCGCCGAAGGGATCGAACTCGCCCGAAAGGTTGGTCTTGAGCCCACCGTCCGACTGGGCGGGGGTGCAGACGAGCTTGAGATGATCCGCAATCCCATCACCTTGTCTCAGACGCCGCCGACCTATCGCCATCTCCCTCCAGACCTCGATGCGGACGGCGATGCTATTCGCGCTTGGATTCTCGGCGGGCGTTAACCACCGTAAGGTTTATGGTTTGTGTCTGTTACGGGCTCGGTCAGTTTTTGGCGGCCCGGACGTGTCGCGGGGTGGACCGAGTGGCGGCCTAAGACCTGACGGCAGCCGTTGTGATGCCTGAGCGATCTTGGAGTAGGCTAGACACCAAACGTTGAAGGAGGACGGTGTGCAGCTTGGAATCGTAGGGCTTGGTCGGATGGGCTTGAATATGGGTTTGCGCCTGCGTGCTGGGGATGTCGACGTGATTGGATTTGATGCCTCAGCTAAGGCAAGAAAGACGGCGACCGACGAGGGACTCGTCTGTGCCGAGACCCTCAAGGAATTTGTCGAGAGGCTCTCGGCACCCCGCGCCGTCTGGCTCATGGTCCCGGCAGGCGTCACTGAGCAGGTTCTGGATGAGCTCGCAGCCGTGCTAGAACCAGATGATGTCGTCATCGATGGTGGGAACGGTTTTTATCGCGATGACCAGGTGCATGCTGCCAAACTCAAAGACCAAGGTATCCATCACATGGATGCTGGTACCAGCGGAGGTGTTTGGGGCCGCGAGCGCGGCTACTGTCTGATGGTGGGAGGCGAGCGCGAGGTGTTTGATCGCCTTGAGCCTATCTTTGCGGTCCTCGCACCGGGTGTCGGTACCACTCCGAGGACGGACGACTCGGTTGCACTCCGACCGTCCGAGCAAGGCTATCTCTACTGTGGTAATCACGGTGCGGGACATTTTGTCAAAATGGTACACAACGGTATCGAGTACGGCATGATGGCTTCTCTGGCCGAAGGCCTGGCAATCCTTGAGGCCGCAGATATCGGCAGTCGGGTCCAGGACGCGAGTGCTGAGGTCGCACCGTTGCATGATCCAAGCGCCTATCAATACGAAATCCCGGTTGCGGAGGTTGCTGAACTCTGGAGGCGCGGCAGTGTGGTGGCCTCATGGTTGCTCGACCTTGCTGCCGATGCGCTCCACCGGGACGCATCCCTTGAGGCTTTCAAGGGCCGGGTGTCGGACTCAGGGGAGGGGCGCTGGACGGTTAATGCCGCAATCGATGAAGGTATTCCTGCGCCGACGATCGCGGCATCGCTGTTTTCGCGCTTTGCCTCGCAAGGCTCTGGCGCCTACGGGGATCGGGTCCTTTCTGCTCTACGCAAGGAGTTCGGCGGCCATGACGAGCTGCCGGGGGGCTCGCAGGGCTAGCCCCGACGGCCCTGGCTCTGTTCCATACGTCGGCGGATCAGCTCGCGCCGCTCCTTGAGCTCCCGATAGCTCAGATGTTCGAGTTCGGCATCGACGCCTAGACTCGCTTTGAGTCCACCGAGATCGATGGCAGTGGGGGAGACTTGCATTCCAATGTCGGCCGAGATCTGGGCGCCGTAGCGGGTCATGAAGTACGAAGCGAGATAGGTGATCTCAGCGAAGAGGTCGATCTCTGGCGCGAGCGTTGCGAGTGACGAGTCGACGAAGATCATGTTCTTGACAAACAACATCAACTCCTTCGGCAAGCGGGCACCGTATCCCAGCAAGGCTTTGGTCAGCTCTTGGATTTCGGCAATCATCTCCTCGGGTCGCATTTGGGTGGGATCCTTGGCCGGCTCTTCGAGTCCAAGATCGTCGATGACCGCTTGAATGTCAGTGTCGGTGGGTAGCGCCCCGAGATCGATCAAGGCCTGAATTTGGGACTGAAGATCATTCATCGAGCCCCCCATGAGTAGTCGCAGGAATCCAAGGCGCTTGGCTTCGGAGAGTCTTCCGGTGATGCCGTAATCGAGCAGTACGACCTTGCCATCGTCACCAACTAGGAGATTACCGCCATGGAGATCACCATGGAACACTCCGTGGAGCATCGCCCCTTCGAGGAATGAGACGAGTGCGGCCCGCACGACGGCGGTTGTATCGATCCCTGCTTTGCGCATGCCGATAGCGTCGTCCCATTTAAAGCCACGTAGTCGTTCCATTACGAGTACCCGTCTGGTCACCAGGTTTGGGTGGGGCCGAGGGACGATGATGCTGCGCTGATCGGTGGCCGCTAGGACGCCGGCGATGTCAAGCATGTTGGCAGCCTCAAGACGGAAGTCAAGTTCTTCGACGATGGTCTCGGCAAAGAGCTCAACAAGGGCGGGTGGGTTTGCGAGCGCAGCGACCGGAATGCGACCGATGAGGTGGGGAGTAATCCAGCTCATCGCCGCCAGATCACGGCGAACAAGATCACTGACTTGGGACCGTTGGACCTTGACAGCGACGGGCTCTCCGGTCAGAAGGGTCGCAAAATAGACCTGAGCGATTGAGGCGGCGGCAACTGGCTTTTTGTCGAATGTCGCAAAGAAGTTTTCGAGCGGTCCGCCGAGGTCTTCCTCGATGGTGTTTTGTACCACGGTAAAATCTTCGGCTGGAACGCTATCGCGCAAGAGCCGGAACTCGTCCACCAGTTCTACAGGAAAGATTCCTTCGCCTGATGAGATGATTTGACCCAACTTGATATAGGTGGGACCCAAGTGCTCGAATGAACGGCGCAGACGACGTGAGAGGCCGCGACGAGACTCGCTTTTGCCACGCCGACGGTCAAGCAGGCGCCAACCGAGGAGGGCGACACCGAGGGAGATACCGGTTCCGATCACTCGCCGTGCTGGTGGGATGCGCCGCTGTCGCAGCAGGACGGGCACTTGAGCACGTGTACGCGCCCGCAACTGTTGGGTGGCGGGTAGCCACTCGAGGCGCTCCGGGTTGACGATCCACGGTTGCGCCAAGGAGAATGAACCGACCTTTGCATCGTCGGTTTCGAGGGTTCCAGGGTGGCTGGTTTCATCAGATGACATAGCCCCAGCCTACCCTGGCCCCCGTTGAATTATCGATGCGGTTTGGACGCCGATCGATTACGCCGGTGGCGGCCCAAAGACGATACAGGCGTTGTGACCTCCAAAGCCGAAGGAGTTCGATAGGATATGCCCAGCCGGGAGTGGTCGAGGATCCTTCATCACCACGTCGATGTCAACCTCTGGGTCAAGATCGACGGTGTTGGCGGTTGGAGGTATCAGCTGATGGGCAAAGGTTAGCGCCACGGCCACTGCTTCGAGTCCACCCGCGGCCCCAAGTGCGTGCCCAAGGGCACCTTTTACCGAGGTGACTGGAGGGTTCAACTCCTCAAACAGTGTCCGAATCGCCGTCGCCTCCGCGAGGTCATTCATCGGGGTCGATGTTCCGTGGGCGTTGATATGAGCGATGTCAGCCGTGGTAAGGCCAGCATCCTCGATCGCCATTGACATAGCGCTACGTGCCCCAACGCCGCCAGGTGCTGGTTGTGTGATGTGATAGGCATCAGCGGTCGAGGCGATGCCATCGATGGTGGCATAGATCCTCGCGCCACGCGCCTGCGCTTTGTCGAAGTCCTCAAGCACAAGGACGCCAGCTCCCTCTCCCATCACGAAGCCATCACGGTTTCGGTCAAATGGTCGGGAGATGTCAACCTTTGAGATGGCGGTCATGTTTGTGAAGCCTGCGGAGGCAGTTTTTGTGATAGCTGCTTCGGCTCCACCGGTAATAGCCATGTCGATCCGGCCGGTGGCGATCAGATGCGCCGCGTTGGCGATCGCGTGATTCGATGCCGCACATGCGGTCACCGACGTCTCGCAAGGACCTTGGTAGCCAAAGCGCATCGAGATCGATGCGGCGTTAGAGTTCGCCATCATCAGCGGAACAAGGAACGGTGACACCCGCGAGTATCCGCGGTCATGGCCAATAACCACCTGATTCTCAAGACTCTCAAGACCACCGACTCCGGTTCCCATCCAGACAGCGACACGCTCGGCTGGGTAGGTCGGATTGCCGGCGTCGTTGATCGCCATATCGGCAGCAGCGACTCCCATCTGGTTGTAACGATCGTGACGTCGAATCTCCTTGGCGTTGAGCCAGTTGGTGGGGTCAAAGCCCTCAGCTCGGCGGATCCCAGGTGGTGGGGGTGAGAGCAACCCCTGCCAGAAGCTCTCGAGATTCAGGCCTAGGCCCGATATCACCCCTAGCCCGGTGACCGCGACGCGGTGCGTGGCAAAGATCGGGTTGTCGCCGTAACTCAGCCTCATCCAAGCTTCCCGTAAACGAGATCAAAGGCCTTTCCGACCGTGTCAACACCCTCGAGTTCAGACTCGGGTACGGTGACCGAGAATTCGTCTTCAAGCGCCATAATTAACTCGACGAGATCGAGGGAGTCGGCATCGAGGTCGTCGGCGAAACTCGCTGACTCCACGACCTGATCCTTGTTGACACCTAGAACCTTGACGGTGCACTCGGTGAACTTCTCAAATGCCTCTTGTCGATCCATAGCGGTTGTTTTTCCTTTCTTCCTATTGACCTTGAAGGGACTATACCCTCCATGGTTCGAGTCTGGAGAGGGTTAAATACCCATCCCCAGTCCACCATCAACGGTGATAAGCGCGCCGTTGATGTAACTGGCCCCACTGGAGGCCAGAAACTGTACTACCGCACCGACTTCGTCGGGACGACCAACTCTGCCAAGCGGGATCTGTGATTCGATCTGGGTGCGCCGATTCTCGCCCGCTTCTGAGAGCAGTTGGGTATCGATTGCACCGGGGAGGATGACGTTGGCGGTGATGTTGCGTGACCCTAGTTCGCGAGCTACTGAGCGTGCAAATCCGATAAGTCCGGCCTTTGATGCTGCGTAATTGGTCTGGCCTGGCCCCCCGGTGAGCCCGACGATCGACGAAATGAAGATCAGTCGGCCCTGTCGCGCCCTCATCATCGACGGGAGCACTGCTTTCGTGAGTCGAAAGGCAGACGTCAGATTGGTGTTGAGCATCTCCTCAAATCGCGCGTCGTCCATCCGTGCAAGAAGCATGTCTCTGGTAGCTCCAGCGTTGGCAACCAAGACCTCGACGGGGCCCGAGCGAGCTTCGGCCTCTTTGATGGCGGCTTGGATTCCAGCGGCATCGGTGATGTCGAGCTGGACACTCGCACAACCGGCGAGCTCGACAGGAAGTGGCGTCCCATGGTAGGTTGCAGTGACGTCATGCCCATCGGCGACCAGACGCATGGCGCTCGCGAGTCCGATACCTGAGGCGGCACCGGTGACAAGAACGTGACTCATGGCAGTTCCCAACGAACTAGGGCGCTGGCCCACGTCATGCCGGCCCCAAAGCCGGTGAAGAGGACTAAGTCACCGTCTGCGAGTCGTCCAGCACCGGCAGCGTCGGCGAGCGCGAGCGGGATGGAACCCGACGAGGTGTTTCCGGTCTTGTCGAGCACCAAGGCAGTACGCTCCAGTGGAATCCCGAGGCGTTCGTTGGCTGCTTGGATGATGCGAAGGTTCGCCTGATGAGGCACCAAGAGGCCGACATCATCTCCGGTCACCCCGGCCTGCTTGAGCGCTCGTTGTGCCGACTCGAGCATCGCCCTGACTGCACGCTTGAAGACCTCTTGGCCCTCCATGTACATATAACCTCCGTGGTCGCAGTACAGGATGGGCCGTGCAGAGCCGTCGACGCCCAGGTCCCATCCGAGGAAGGTTTCGGCCTCGCTCGACTCGAGGACGACGGCCCCAGCACCATCGGCAAAGAGGACTGCGGTCGAACGGTCGTGCTGATCAGTGATCTTGGACAGCGTATCGGCGCCGATCACGAGGATCCGATGATATCCCATCTCGATGAGACCACGGGCGGTGACGAGAGCGTAGACATACCCGGCGCAGGCGGCATTGATGTCCATGCCAGCTCCGCTGGTCCCGAGTTGGAACGTCACTTCGGCCGAGGTGGCGGGGACGGTCTGATCTGGGGTGGTCGTTGAGAGGATGACAAAGTCAATATCGGCTGGTGTGAGACCCGCCGATGTGATTGCATTGCGACCAGCCTCAACGGCGAGCGATGTGGTCGTGCCTCCAAATCTGCGCTCTCGGATCCCGGTCCGCGAGGTAATCCATTCGTCGGAGGTATCGAGATATTTCTCAAATTCGGCGTTGGTGACGATACGCTCCGGCAAGGCTGACCCAAAGCCAGTGATGCGTGCTCCCATAGTGCCTCTCCATTTCAGTGTGGTTGACGATGCCGTAATTACTACGCAAGCGATGGTGCTTGGGGGTTGATGTTGTAGCGTTCACCGGGTCTTGTTCATGAGATGATGCTATGCAGCACCTACTCCTCCATAGAGCGCTGCGAATCGGTTGTGAGCCAGGCGATTGGTTGGCCCGCAGTGACGCGTTCCCCCGGGAGTGCGATCATCCCCTGAAGGGTTCCTGCAAACGGCGAACGAAGCTGCGTTTCACCGATGACACCGAGTAGATCGCCAACCGCGATCGGCCCTCCAGGCATACAGGCCGCTGCCTCAGGCTGAAAGACGCCGCTCGATGGCGCCACGACGAGGCGTTCGGTTCCATAGAGGCGCTCCCCCTGGTGGGACGTGGCCCAGTCATCCATCGGACCCTGAGCGGCAACTAGCGCGAGCAGTTTTTCGAGATCGGCTGGCGTGGCGACTGAGAGGACGCGCAATTCAGGTGCCGTGCGCTTTAAGAGGTTGGTTAGGACGCCACCGGGTCCGACCTCAAGCACGAGGCGCGGTTTGAGCTCCCGCAGATACTGAATCGTCTCTTCCCAGCGTACGGAATGGGTGAGTTGATCGGCGAGCAGCCCAGGCCACTCATCGGCATCGACGTGTTCGCGGGCGTCGACATTTGCGATCACCGGCACCTCGAGGTCGTAGAATTTGGTAGCGGTGATGGCCTTACTCAGCCGGTCGCGTGCCGCCTCCATGTAAGGCGAATGAAACGCGCCACCGACCTTCAGGCGCGTGACCCGCTTTACACCAAACTCCTTAGCCCGCTCCTCGACCTGGACAATGGCGTCATGGGTGCCTGAGAGCACGATTTGGGTGGACGAGTTATGGTTGGCGATCCAGAGGTCTCCCGGGATGCTGTCACAGATCGCGCGAGCCACATCTAGATCCGCCCCTAGAAGGGCCACCATCGCACCCGGCTGAGCCTCTGCGGCGACCGCCATGGCCTCACCTCGCTCTTGAACGAGCCGAAGGCCGGCGTCAAATGCGAGGCCACCGGCCGCGACCAGGGCCGCGTATTCACCGAGTGAGTGTCCGGCACACACCTGCGGGGCAACCCCAAGTCGCTCGACGGCGTCGAGAGCAACCATCGATAGGAGAAAAGTTGAGATTTGTGTGTTGCGGGTGATCTGGAGGGCATCGGAGTCGGCATCGGTGAGTAGATGGGTCAAGTCGCGATTGAGGACCGTACTCGCCTCTTCGACAAGCTCAAAGGACGGGTGGTCTGCCCAAGGGGCCCCCATGCCTGCCTGCTGTGATCCTTGCCCTGGAAAGACAAAGGCAATCATTGCCGCTCGTTACCTCCATAGCTCTCGGTGAGATCGTCACCAATCTTTCACCGTTTTGCTTTCAGTAGTTTTGATGTCGTTGCTCGCTGATTGGTTACACGTTGATGCTAGATTATGCTGGTTGCCCTAGCCCGGGTGGTGGAATGGTAGACACGGAGGCCTCAAAAGCCTCTGCTCGAAAGGGCGTGCGGGTTCGAGTCCCGCCCCGGGTACGCCGATGGGGCAGTTGCCGATACCTCGGTCGGCGATGCCATCGATTGGACGTCATTTGATTGGACGTTATCCCATCGCTCACTGCTTCTCCGCTGAGTTAGTAGCTTTGGGCTGTTGATCCGCTCAAGATTACTGGGCACACGTCTATCAGGACCTGGTACCAGAGGGGTTCCAACAGTTGTCAGAGCAATCTCCTGCAACGAGACATAATAAACGTACGTGAGTGGGCTCTGTCTCAAGTGGACGGTCCCTCGAGCGTGGTATTGAGCCGGCACATCGCCGGTCCCAGCGCACAGCGTTGTGAGCGCATGAGAAGCCGTGATTATGCTGGTTTAGGCTCTCTAGATGTTTGACGCTCTACGTTCGACAGGATATGACGATATGTTTGACTCAGGCCTGCATTGTGATGGTGGCGTTGGCGCCAATCTTCGGGTCACGGCACAAAGCCTTGGCGGCATCGGGCCACCAGCGTTGTATTTTTGCCGAGTGTTCGGGCGGTGGCTCGAGCCTGGTGGCCATCGTGGCGGTGTTCGAAGGCTTCAACACACCACGTTGATGTGTGTGACATGACGGCGCTCTAGAGCTGGCAAAGAAACGGGTTAGTAGTGCGTTCGTGCCCAATCGTTGTCGTCTCGCCGTGACCAGGAAAGACTCGTAGATCATCCGAAAGGGGGAGAATCTTATCCCTCATCGACTGCAGCAAGAGTTCGGCTGATCCGCCTGGCAAATCCGTTCGACCAATCGAGCCTCGGAAGAGGTGGTCACCGCTAAAAAGCATCTCCCCGTCCGGGTTCGTGACGAGAAGGCAGATGGATCCTGGGGTATGACCCGGGGTATGGATGGCTTTGATGAGAATGCCTGCGCCACGAACTGTATCTGCGTCCTCGAGGTCGCAGATGAGTTCAGGTTCTTGAAGATCCAGCCCGGTCGCTCTGAGCGCCTCTCGCAGCATGCCGCTAGCTCCAAGTGGATCGGTTAGATAGTGGGCATCCCCGCGATGGCGATAAACCGGTACGTTGGTGTAGTGTCGAGAGACCGTTGGGATACCACCGGTGTGATCGACGTGACCGTGGGTTGCAACGATCGCCTTGGGAGTCAAGTTGTGTTCCGTGATGAGGTCGACGATTGCTTGTGGGTCGGGTGGGCAGTCGATAACAACACACTCGTTGTTGTCGCCTGTGATGATCCAGGTGTTGGTTCCGGCGACCCAAAGCGAACGGCCAATGATCATCGTGCCTCCAGTGGCTCGGTGTAACAAATGGCACCTCCAGGGGTACCGACCGCCTAGTTTACTAGGGAGCAAGACGGTTTTGGTTAGGGAGATCACGAGGGCGCTATGGCACAACGTATCATCATCGCCGAGGATGAGGCGATTATCCGGCGGGACCTGAAAGAGATGCTCGTCGCTGAGGGTTACGATGTCATCGCCGATCTCGGTCGGGGTGATGAGGCGCTTGAGGCGGTGCGAACCATGCGTCCTTCAGCGGCCGTGTTGGATGTCAAGATGCCAGGCATGGACGGACTGAGTGTTGCTGAGGCCATCAATGCGGAGCAACTTTGTGCGGTGATCATTCTCACGGCGTTTTCCCAGCGGTCCCTCGTCGAGCAGGCACGAGAGGCGGGTGTGATGGCCTATCTGGTCAAGCCCTTCCAAGCGAGCGACCTGGTCCCAGCTATCGAGTTGGCACTGGCACGTTTTGATGAGAAGATGATGGTCGAGAGTGAGCTAGGGCGAATCCACGACGAGCGTCGTAAGCTTGAGGAGAAGCTCGAGACCAGGGTGATCCTTGATCGCGCCAAGGCCCGTCTCATGGAAGAGTATCAACTCTCCGAGTCCGATGCCTTTCGTTTTCTTCAAAAGACAGCCATGGATACTCGTGGCAAGGTAAAGGACATCGCGGAAAAGGTGATCGATGGCGACCTCAAGCCTGCCCAGTAGCGGCGAAGCACGACCGACCCTTCTCGCCCTCGATGGCTATTCGTTGATGTTTCGTGCGTTCTTTGCAATGCCACCAATGCAAGGGGAGAGCGGGCCCACGAATGCGCTCTTTGGGTTCTTTCGCATGTTGGTATCTGCGGTTCGTCAGTTCTCACCTACCTACGTGGCGGTGGCGTTAGATCATCCCTCGCCAACCTTTCGTGATGACCTCTTCGCTGACTACAAGGGTGGCCGTGCAACCACCCCCGATGAACTCCGGTTTCAGCTGGAAGCTGTCCGGGGGTTACTTCAAGTGGTCCAGATCCCAGCGATCGAGCTTGCTGGGTTCGAGGCAGATGATGTGATTGCAACGCTGACTCGGTTGGCGACGGCCGATCACGTCGCGACAGAGATCGTCACCGGTGATCGTGACATCTTGCAACTCGTTGCCGACCCGCTCGTTAGGGTCCATCTCACCCGTCAAGGGGTCTCGAACCTTGAGACGATGGACGAGGGTGCCGTCATCGCGAAGTACGGTGTCGCCCCGAAGCAATACGGCGACTTTGCGCTCTTGCGTGGGGATAAGTCCGACAACCTTCCCGGCGTTCGCGGCATCGGAGCGAAAACCGCCGCCCAGCTCATTAATCGATTTGGAGATATCGACACAATACTTGCCGAGCGTTCATCGTTGCCTGCTCGTCAGCGCGAAGCCCTCGATGAGGCTGAATCAGAGCTCGGCCTGCTGCGTCAACTGGTTGCGCTCGATCAAGAGGCCCCAATCTCGATCGCGCTCAGCGATCTGGCGTTGCCAACCTCGTTTGATGTTGCAGCTGCGGAGCAGATGTTTGTCGTCTCCTTTGGTTTGCGAGGTGTCTTTGCGAGCCTTAAGGAGCTCTTTGGTGTCGGTGAACCAGCGTTTGGTGACCAGTCGCTCCGAGAGCACGTCACCCTTGCACCCGAGTATCGGGTGGTTGCTACGCCCGAGGAGTTGCTCAACGCGCATTCGGACTATCTCACTGTGTCAGCGCGCTTTGCTGGCGAGGATGGTCGCGTTGCCCCTCGAACGCTCGGTTTTGGTGCGCCAGAGCCGAATGCAGCCACCCCGGTCTGGTTCCCGTTAGGGCCGGGCCACGACGAGGCCATCATGGACCAAGAAGTGTCACTTGCGGTTCTCAACGAGTCAGAGTGGGTTGGTATTGGGCTCAAGGAGACGCTCCGATCGCTTGCGCTCACCATGGGGACCAAGGTTGCCCCATCACGGCTCATGGATCTTGGGGTCCTTGCCTACGTCCTGGATTCATCACAACGGCGCTCTGATCTCAGGGAAGTCGCTCACCTGTTAGATATCGATTGGCCCGACGGCCCAGCCGATGGTCTCTTTGACGATCGCGCTGATCAGGAACGGATGGCTACAGAGCTCGCTGTGATGCCGGTTCTGCTCGATGGGTTACTTACCCGGATCCAAGCCGAGGGCGTTCAACGACTGGCCATGGAGGTCGAGATTCCCCTCGTAGGCGTGCTTACCAAGATGGAGGTCGCCGGTGCCGGTGTCGATACTCAGGTCTTAGAGGAGATCGGGGTGAGTCTAGCTGCTGAGGCCAGCTTGACCCTTAGGGCAATTCACGCCTTCACCGGTGATGACTTCAATCCGAACTCGCCCAAGCAACTCGGTACGATGTTGTTCGAAAAATTGGGATTACCGACAGGTAAGCGGACTAAGACAGGCTATTCCACCGATGCTCGAGTCCTGGAGGGGCTCCGAGACCAGCACCCGTTGGTCTCACTCGTGCTGAAGTTTCGTGAACTCGACAAGTTGCGCTCGACGTTCTATGAAGGGCTGAGGGCTGAGATCGCCGCCGATGGCAGGATCCACGCCACCTTCAACCAGACCGTAGCGAGGACGGGCCGGATCTCGTCGGAGCATCCCAACCTGCAAAATATCCCGGTTCGTTCTGAGGAGGGTCGACAGTTTCGGCGGGTTTTTGTTGCGCCCCGAGGCGCGGTGCTCGTCGCGGCCGACTACTCGCAGATCGAGCTCAGGATTCTCGCACATCTGAGCAACGATGAGCGTTTGATCGAGGTGCTAAGGGGCAGCGGCGACGTGCATGCGATGGTGGCCGCCTCTATCTATGGCATTGAGGCCTCCCAGGTTAGCTACGAACAACGGGCGGTGGCCAAGATGGTGACCTATGGGCTGTCCTATGGGATGGAGTCCTACGGCCTCGCTAGTCGTTTGGGCATCTCGAGCGAGGAGGCTGATGCAATTCTGACATCGTTCTTTGCCGCATACCCGGGGTTGGTCCAGTACCGAGAGTCGGTGATTCGCGAGGCACGCGAGCGAGGTTACACGACGACGCTCCTTGGGCGTCGACGCTATTTGCCGGAGTTGCAATCACCCAATCATGCCATCCGGCAAGGTGCCGAGCGACAAGCCATGAATGCGCCAACGCAAGGACTGGCGGCCGATATTTTCAAGATGGCGCTTGTGACCCTGGATAAGCGGTTGCTTGACACCAACGCCAGATTGGTCCTCCAGATTCACGATGAGGTGGTTGTAGAGGCCCCGGAGGATGAGGCAACGATGGTCGCAGATTTGGTTCGTGAGTCGCTGGCTGGTGTCTATCCGCTTGCTGTGCCACTCATCGTCAACGTGGGCGTCGGTGCCAACTGGGCGGAGGCCAGGACATAGCCTCGAGTCGGTAAACGCTCGGCAAACAGTTGGAAGAATTTCCCGGCTCGCGATCGGGGCGGCTAAAGTTGGGCTATCATTAACTGAGAGTCCGTAGGACTCGAATTTTATCGGTTCAATTATTGAAATAGTCGTGTAAGGAAGTTCATGAGCGAAGCGGACGTGGTGGCTGAAGTCGAAGACGGAGCCGGCGCAGATACCATTGTGGTTGATGATCTTGGCGAGACGGGTCTTGAAGACGCCATCGCGAAGAGTGTTGTTGATTTCGACGAGGGCGATGTCGTCATCGGAACCGTCGTCAAAGTTGACAAAGACGAAGTCCTCTTGGACATCGGATACAAGTCGGAGGGGGTCATACCGCTTCGTGAGCTTTCGATCCGTAAGGATGTCGCTCCTAGCGAAGTAGTGAGCCCGGGAGACAAGATCGAGGCACTCGTTCTCCAAAAGGAGGACAAGGAAGGTCGTCTCGTTCTCTCGAAGAAGCGAGCTCAATTCGAGAAGGCCTGGAAGGAAATCGAGGCTATCAAGGCCCGTGACGGCGTAGTCCGAGGAGAGATCATCGAACTCGTCAAGGGTGGCCTTATTGTCGATATCGGCCTTCGTGGCTTTTTGCCCGCCTCGCTCGTTGACTTGCGTCGGGTTCGTGATCTGACGCCGATGATTGGTCAGGACATCGAGGCTAAGATCATCGAGCTGGATCGGAATCGCAACAACGTTGTGCTCTCCCGCCGGGCGTTTCTTGAGGAGAATCAGCGCGAGCAGCGTGAAGAGTTCCTCACCAGTATTCGACCTGGGGAGGTCAAGAAGGGTGTCGTCTCCTCGATCGTTCACTTTGGTGTGTTCGTCGATCTCGGTGGCATGGACGGACTGGTGCACGTGTCGGAGCTGTCTTGGAACCATGTCGACCACCCATCATCCGTTGTCTCAGTCGGCGACGAGGTTCAGGTGCTCGTGCTAGAGGTTGACCAAGACACCGAGCGAATCTCGTTGTCCCTCAAGGCAACACAGCGCGATCCTTGGCAGGAGTTTGCTGCCGCGCACAAGGTTGGTGAACTCGTATACGGCAGAGTCACCAAGTTGGTGCCTTTCGGTTGCTTCGTGCAGGTGGCTGCCGGGATTGAAGGACTCGTCCACATCTCGGAGATGGCCCTCCATCATGTTGACCTTCCAGAGCAGGTGGTCACCGTTGGTGAAGAGCTATGGGTTAAGATCATCGACCTCGATCCACAGCGTCGCCGCATCTCGTTGTCCATTCGACAGGCGCTTGAGGGTGGTGAGCTTGCTCCCGAGTATCGTGATGCCTTCGCGGAGTATGGTTATGACGAAGAAGGTAACTTCATCGGACCAGCCGAAGAGGGTGTCGAAGGCGAAGGCGGCACGGACGCAGAGTAGTTCGTCTCTGTTGGTCAAGGGCTTTTACGGCACGTGACCACGACAGAATCAACAACCCGAGTGGTCGCTGTCACCGGTACCATAGGTTCTGGCAAGACAGCGGTACTCGGGTTGTTTGCTGAGTATGGGCTTCGCACCATCAGTGCCGACGCCGTCGCCCGTGATGTCGTTGCACCTGGAACACCTGGCCTCGATGAGGTCGTGGCAACCTTCGGCGATCGCGTCCTCGACGAGACGGGATCGCTGAACCGCGCCCGTCTTGCGCAGATTGTCTTTTCCGATGATCGTTATCGTAGACAGCTCGAGGAGATCACCCATCCGCGCATCCGAGCCGTAATTCTTGCCTTTGTCGCTGCGTGTGTCGGCAAAGGAGAGCCGGCCGTTGTGATCGAAATTCCGTTGCTGACCCCTCAGAGCGTTCATGACTACATGATCGATGACGTTGTGGTCGTGCGCGCCTCTGCTGCGGTGTCGCTTGAGCGACTTGTACAGCGCCGTGGCCTCGACCCTGGCGATGCCGCCGCGCGTCTTCGGGCTCAGGCGAGCCAGGGAATCGGTCAGGTAGAGGGGCGCTGGTATATTGAGAACGACGATGACCTCGCGAGTCTTCGGAACCAGGTTATCCGGATCGTAGAAGAAATTAAGGGCCATTAGCGATGCGCCGATACTGGTTTCGACCAGGAGGTGCGGGTTGGATCTTGTTTCGGTTGAAGAGATCAACCAAAAAATAGAGGTCTTTGAGGCTTCGCAGGCGATAGCTGGCAGACTGCTGACGGTGATCGAGCGAGATGACGTGGGTGCACGCGAAGTGGCGACCGTTGTGAGCACCGATCCCGCGTTGGTGCAGCGGGTCATGCGTATGGCGAACTCCGCTTTTTATGGGACTGGTGGACGAGTACGCGAGCTCCATGCGGCCATAGCGATTGTTGGCTTTGACGCTGTCAAGTCGCTTGCTCTCGCGGCCTTTGTCGCGGGTACCGGCAGCGTCACCCCCCAGGATTGGGAGCACTCGATCACTTCGGCCGTTGCGGCCAGCGAAGTTGCCCGGATGATTGGTGCCGATCAACAGCAAGCGTTCTCGCTCGCCTTGTTGCACGACATCGGTGAGGCGGTGATCGCGAGTCTCGACTCCGCGTATCAAGAGCAGCTCACAGCGCGCCGTTCAACTCCGTTGACCGTGGATGCCGAGTTCTCGATGCTAACCGATGAGCGCAAGCGCTACGGGCTTCACCATGCTAGTATCGGTGCCGACATCCTTGCTAGCTGGAATTTTCACCCTGACCTCGTGCAGGCGGTCGCCCAGCATCACACTCCCAAGGGCTCGCTTTCGCGAACGCATGCTGCGCTGGTCGATGGGGACCGGCTCGCGCACTTAGTGGGATTGGAACTACCCCTTGACGAGTGTCGTGAGGTTCCTGGCATGCTCTGGCCAAACTACGTCTCCGATGCGCAGCTTGAAGGTGTGCTGGCCAACGTTCGAACACGCTCGTTGGCGATGATCAACGATCTGTTCTGAGGTGAACGAAACGTTCACGTTTTCTCGATCGCGTCCATCTCGAACCGTGCACAGCGTCCCTGGTCAGTCTGGGCGTCCAAGGTTAGTGATCGCTGACATCGGATCATGATCCCTTGGAACTTCTCTCAGTCGCTCTTTTGGCGAGGGGGCGACCGAGATCAGCTAAGTTTGACAAAGTTCTTGATGGATAGCTTTCGGGGGCAAGATCCACCGGCGATCGCACTCCTTGCAACCTGGAGACGGTGATGGATGCAAGCGAGTGCTGGTGTTGGGCATCACAAGCTGACCTGTTTGCGGGTTGCTACGTGCACCCACCGGCTGCGCGAGATCGACGCGGTAAGGTCGATTCATTGCGTTTGGGCCGGGGTGACGCTATCGTCAGCTGTGAGCGGGGTGACTACCAGATGCGCACGCGCTCGTTAGGGGCCAGCCACATCGGGTCATTTTCGGTCGTCGCGTACGCGTCGTGAAAGGCATCGAGGTTACGGACGACCTGGTTGCAGCGAAATTCGTTTGGCGAGTGAGGGTCGATAGCCAAGCGGCGTAGCATCTCCGCGTCGCGTCGCTTCTCTCTCCACGCGAGTGCCCATGAACTGAAAAATCGTTGCGCTCCGGTCAGTCCATCGACGACAGGGGAGGGCTCGCCACCGAGCGAGATCTCATAGGCGACCCATGCGATACCGAGTCCACCGAGATCACCGATATTCTCACCGATGGTGAGCGAACCGTTGACGTGCTGGTCTGGGGTCTGCCGGGGAGCCAACGCGTCGTATTGATCGATCAATACGTGCGTCCTGGCCTCAAAGGCGGCGCGATCTTCGCTGGTCCACCAGTCTCGAAGCCTCCCATCGCCGTCATACTTGGATCCCTCATCGTCAAAGGCATGGCCGATTTCGTGCCCGATCACAGCACCGATCGCGCCATAGTTGGTGGCGGGATCCCGATCGGCTTGGAAAAATGGATACTGGAGCACACCGGCAGGAAAGACGATCTCATTGAAGTCAGGGCTGTAGTAGGCGTTGACGGTTTGCGGTGTCATGAACCACTCATCACGGTCAACCGGTGTCCCAATCTTGTTCATCTCTCGGTTGAAGTACCAGGCCCCGATGTGGCGGACATTATCCCACAGGTTGCCGGCGTCCACGACCATCGCTGAGTAATCACGCCATTTGGTGGGGTAACCGATCTTTGGGCGAAGCTTGTTGAGCTTATCGAGGGCTTGGGTGCGTGTCGCTGGAGTCATCCAATCGAGGTTTTCGATTCGGACGCGATAGGCGTCAAGAAGGTTGTCGACGAGCTCATCCATCGCCTTCTTGGCCTTAGCATCGAAGTGGCGCTCGACATAGATTCGACCAACTGCCTCGCCCATGGCGCCTTGGACCAGGCCGACGCCACGCTTCCACCGATCGCGGAGGCTGTCGGCTCCGGTCAGCATGCGACCATAGAAGTCGAAGTTCTCCTGCACAAAGGCTTCCGGAAGATAGGGTGCGGCTGCGTGAAGAATCTGCCAGTTCAACCAGTCCTTCCATGCTGGGAGCTGATCATCGGTCAACAGGGTTGCAAGCCCGGAAAGGAAGCTTGGCTGGCGGACGATGAGTTCGTCGAGGGCTCTCGCGGGGGCTTGTAAGCCATTGAGCCAAGGGGTGAGTCCCTTTAAGGTACCAGCGGCAGCGATCGTGTTACTTACCTGGTCGATGGTCGTCAGGTTGTAGGTCTTGACGGCGTCGCGGCAGGCTACATTATCCCAGTGGTGGGCCGCTATCGCGTTCTCGAGGGCGACGATACCCGCCGTGCGGTTGGCGACGTCGTCGAGCTGTGCAAGTCGAAGCATCTGCTCGATGTGGAGCGCCAAGCCGTCGTGGATTGAACGGAATTGCTCTTCGTGGTAGTAGCGCTCGTCTGGTAGCGAGAGCCCGCCCTGCTCCACTGAGACGAGATAGCGATTGGGGTCACCAGGATCTGAGCTGACGTAGAGATCGAAGACGCTTGCGAGACCCTCGTGTTGTGCGCGACCAAGGAACTGCAAGAGGTCTTCGATGCTGTCGATGGCAGCGATCTGGGCAAACCAGGGTTCAAGCGAGGTAAGGCCGTGGCGTTCGATCGCCTCCTCGTCCATAAAGCTGGTGTAGAGATCGCCCAACTTACGGGTTTCGGTACCCGGAGCAGCGCTTTGGGCCTCCTCGAGGATCGTTCGCACAGCGAGTTCCGCCTGCTCAGCCAGGATGGAGAAGGTACCATATGATGCTTTGTCAGGTGGGATCGGCGTTGTCGCAAGCCAGGAGTCGTTCACGTGTCCAAACAGGTCAACTTGGGGCGTGATGGAGTTGGAAAATTCGTCGATGGGCAGGCCGGAACTGTTTGTCATATGGACATCCTAGGGCTGATCTTGTCTGTTCGGGTTGCCGTGGAACTGTACTTGTGGGTCCTCAAAGTCTGCCCGTCTGTGTTGTGGTTTCAGGGGCACGCTACTGGTATGGCTAAGTTCATCGCTCCTTAGCATAGTTTGCCATAACGTCTCTAGAACAAGTCCACGCACAACGTGACCACGCAGAGTTCTTGTTCACTGAGAAACACGCTGACTTTGTCCTTCAAGTAAAGGAGAACCAGCCCGGCCTCTATAACGCGATTAGCACCCTGGAAGAGACGGCTTTCTCTCAACACTACAGCGAGACCAACAAAGGCCATGGACGCTACGAGACCCGTTCGATCCAGGTCTCGAGTGCATTGGATGGCTTGCTCTCCTTCCGTTATGTCGCCCAAGCGATTCGCATCGAAAGAACGGTCGACAATCCAAAGGCTGGAGATGAGCTTTCTACCGAGTCCGCCTACTACGTGACAAGCCTTCAGGAGACTCGGGCGAGCAAGGCCAAACTTCTTGGCTTCATACGTCAGCACAGGGGGATCGAGAACGCGCTGCACTGAGTTCGCGATGCGACGATGGGAGAGGATCGTTCTAAAGTACGTTCTGGCTCAGCACCCAGAGCATTCGCGACACTACGGAACCTCGTAATTAACATCCTTCGCCTGGCAGGAGTGAAGAATTTCGCAAAGGGTCTCCGCTCTGGGTCTCGCAACCCAACACGGGCGCTCGCGCCCCTCGCACTCTAGCACCAGCCCCGCGACCGCAGCTGGCTACCCGACAAAATCGGGCGGTGCTTGTTCTAACGCGCCCTGATAGCTGTCGCAGTACCCTTTGCGCGCTCAACAGCTTCCGGTCTGAGTATCTCCCTGTGAAGACTTGCTCCCTGGCTGTCCGAGGAACATCAAGGTGCTACGACTTTGACCAACTCCGTGCCAGCTACCGGACCTGGGGGGTGATTTGGACCTACGCTCCTAGGGTGCTGTGATGTGAGCAGGGCCGTCCGTCGTTGCTGAACGGCTCGCTTGAGCGTTGGGAATGACGACCGTCGCTCGTGCTGCCGTGATCGGATACTGTGGCAACGATCCGGTGAACCCATTGGTCACATCGTGAATGACCACAGCTTGTGTAGACTGCAGATCTTTAGCGAAGAGATCGCCTGCAATGAGCGCTGGTAGCGTCACCAGTGCTTGTGGCGCTAGCACCGTCCCGACAAAGGACTGACTGCCTAGATTTAACGATGTGACGCTCCCGAAATCCCAGAGAAGGTGATCGGTGTGGACGCCGTTGAGTCGGGTAACCTGCAGGCGGTCGATGAATCTGGCGACCTGCGGGGTGACCTCGATGAGAACCGTCGCTGTCGCTGGCGCATTGATGGTGACCGAGAAGGACCCCGTCGGGACTGACGTGAGTCGCGCGACGTCGAGGGTTCGGTTACTGCCAGTGAGTTCAACCCTGGCCGGCGTCGAGTGCTGGGTCATGCTCGGTGCGAGGGCCCCCCACCGCGTTGCGTCGATCGTGTACGCCTGGCTGACGACGTTGAAGGCGACTGGAATCGGAGGGCAGGACGTTCGGGTGCACAACCAGGATGTCTTGGGGTGCATCGTTAACCTCCCACCAACAGCCAAACCACCGGTGACTGTACCCGACAGTGTCGCATTCTGTTCGACGAGGGTTCCCCAATGGGGTGCGGATCCGACCCCAATGTTGGGGATCGAGAAGTCGGCAAGCTGCGCTGATGCCGTCGTCTGAGTGGTGATACCGGTCAAAGAGAGGATCCCGACGGCTCCGAGCGGGATCAAGGTACGTAGTGACGTAAGCGAGAGCAAACGATGCATGATTACCATCCTTGGACGTGAGAGCCATTCGGTCGCAGGCTCTCGGCATGAAGAATATTGTACTATGCATCGAATGAAAACAGTCACAAAATTAAAGATTTGCCACGATTGTGACGATAGGCGGCACAATCGTGGCAAAAGCGAAGTCAGCTCCGAATAATTATTCCTCCTCGATCAAACCCTCAGGTGCCTCTGCGATCATGGTGAGAATCGCCTCAGCGAGGGCCTTAGCCGAGCGAGGTGAGAGTTCAAGGGCCGTCGACCGCTTAGGGTCAGGCTGGTCAGCAAAGAGATCGATGTTGAGTGAGTGTGTAGCTGGGAAGGAAACTGGGTGATCGAGGTACACCGAGGCCGTCTTGACGCGCTCCCAGGACTCGCCGCTTTTGGCATTTCCAACGAGGGTGAGTGTCGATGTCGTATAGGTACACATCGGTTACTGTGCCCCTAGGTTCGTTGCAAAAAAGGTGAAGATGTGTCCCCAGGCATCCTTTGCAGCCTCTGGTCGATATGAAGGGGCCGCAGTGTTGAAGAACGCATGGCCTGCGCCGTCGTAGCGGTGAAACTCGTGTGGTTTGCCGAGTTTGGTAAGTTCAGCGTCTAAGACATTGACCTCATCTGGTCCTGGATACGAGTCATCGTTGCCAAAGAGGCCGAGTACTGGTCCCGTAAGCTTTGGGGCGCGATCGACGACGGCACGTACTTGCATTGGCGATTCAGCCGGCGGCTGATTGACCACGAAGGCCCCGTAGCAGTCGACCACTGCGTCAAATGGCAGTTCGCAGCCTGAGAGGAAGGACTGGCGGCCACCCGAGCAGTAGCCGATCACGCCGCTCTTGCCGTTGGCATTGGGTTGATGCAGCAAAAAGTCACGAGCCCCGGCAACATCGCCAAGAAGTCGGTCGTCAGGTACTCCTCCCTTGGAGCGCGCAATGGCCGCAGCGTCGTCTGGGGCAGCGTTGGGGGCCTCACGAAAATAAAGGTTTGGCATGAGCGCCGCGTAACCGTGTCGAGCGAAGCGAAGGGCGATCTCTTTGGTTGCCTCGTCGTAGCCCGGCATGTGATGGATAACGACGACGGAGCCGATGGATGCGAGCCCGAGTGGACGTGCATAAAATCCCTCGATCCAGTCGCCGTCCGCTCCTCGTAATGCGATCTCTTCACCGAGTACTGCGTGGTCTGTCATAATTCCTCCATACGGTTGTTTGGGTGGATGCAGAGGGGGCACCACCGCGGTCAAGAAGTTGCAATTTGCAACTAGTTCACCTTATCCTCTCCCTGGTCGGCGTCCGGCAACGTCACCTTCTGAAAGGTCCTCGCGCGATGGCACAATACCGTTGACGAGGCTGCCTGGAGAGTCACGAATCATGACTTGACCAACTGTGTGACTAGCATGTCGTTGGGGAACAACACCGTATCCGCTGGCGCAGCTATGTCTTGGCCAGAGCATCTCGGTGGACAGAGCATCTCGTGGGTAGGGAAGTGTGTCGATCGCGCTCTTGGAGCTCGTAGTCCAGTGACAATGGATGATAATGTCGGACACGAACGATGGTGATTGGTCGGATACGGTTCACTTGCGGCAAAGTGACGGCCTTCCTTGCGTCTACGGAACAGCGCACACCGCGTACTGCCGGAGCCTGGTGGCCAAGACGTCCTCGTATTGAGCAGCCGCCTAAGCTAAATGAGTGACTACGTTTCAGGTCGTGTCCGATTACCAACCGGCTGGTGATCAACCGAAAGCTATCGCTGCGCTGTCTGAGGGCGTGCGCCGTGGAGATCGCTTCCAGACGTTGCTCGGGATTACCGGCTCGGGCAAGAGCGCAACCATCGCGTGGACCATCGAGTCGGTGCAGCGGCCAACCCTCGTGATTGCACCGAATAAATCGCTGGCTGCCCAACTTGCGAATGAGTTTCGAGGGTTCTTCCCACACAACCGGGTCGAGTACTTCGTCTCGTACTACGACTACTACCAACCGGAGGCCTACCTTCCATCGACTGACACCTACATCGAGAAGGACTCTTCGGTCAACGACGAGATCGACCGTTTACGGCACGCGGCAACCTCAGCTCTCCTGACCCGCCGTGATGTCATCGTGGTGGCGTCAGTGTCGTGTATCTACGGCTTGGGCTCTCCGGAAGAGTATCAGGGCCAGATTCTCCCGCTGCACGTTGGGGATACGTTGGCGCTTCCTGCGATGGCACGTTCGTTGGTGGCCATGCAGTACGAGCGCAACGACCTTGAGGTGGTACGCGGACGGTTCCGCGTGCGTGGTGACACGGTTGAGGTTCACCCAGCCTACGAGGAGTTCGCCATGCGTATTGAGTTCTTCGGGGACGAGATTGAGCGCATCGCGAAGGTTGATCTCATGACTGGTGAATTAGTCAAAGATATCGACGAGTTTGTGATTTTCCCGGCGTCACATTACCTCGCGAGTCCTGAGGGTCTCAAGGTGGCAATCGGCTCTATCGAAGACGAACTCTTGAGCCAACTGCGCTACTTCGAGGATCACAACAAACTCTTGGAGGCCCAGCGCCTCAAGATGCGAACCGAGTTCGATCTGGAGATGTTGGCCGAGGTTGGATTCTGCTCCGGCATTGAGAACTACTCCCGGCATCTCGATGGTCGCGCCGCTGGCCAGCCTCCGTTTACGTTACTCGATTACTTTCCAAAGGACTATCTCCTTATCATCGACGAGAGCCATGTGACGGTGCCCCAGCTTCGCGGCCAGTACGCTGGCGATCGCTCGCGCAAGGAGACGTTGGTTGAGCATGGATTTCGCCTACCGTCGGCGATGGATAACCGTCCTCTGCGTTTTGATGAGTTCTACGAGCGGATCAATCAGGCGATCTTCCTCTCCGCGACGCCGGCACCCTATGAGCTCGCCCAATCCTCTCAAGTCGTCGAGCAGATCGTCAGACCCACCGGTCTGTTGGACCCGGTTATCGAGGTACGCCCGACGAAGGGTCAGATCGACAACCTTCTGGTCGAGATTCGCGATCGAGTGGAGCGTGATGAGCGTGTGCTGGTCACGACGTTAACTAAGAAAATGGCTGAGGACCTTACCGACTACCTTGAGGGGCTTGGAGTGCGTGTGCGGTACCTTCACTCAAACGTAGAGACTCTCGATCGGATCGAGCTCATTCGTGACCTACGACTCGGCGAGTACGACGTACTGGTTGGCATTAACCTGCTGCGAGAAGGTTTGGACCTCCCGGAAGTATCATTGGTGGCGATTCTCGATGCCGACAAAGAGGGCTTTCTCCGATCTGAGACTTCGCTTGTGCAAACAATCGGCCGCGCGGCGCGTAACAGTCGTGGGACCGTGCTGCTCTATGGCGACAAGGTAACCAAGTCGATGGAGTACGCCATTTCAGAGACCGCACGTCGGCGCGCTCTCCAAGAAGAATATAATCGCGCCAATGGGATTACGCCAACGACGGTGACTGCGCGGCTCGGATCGCTGATGGGCGATGAACATGGCCCCACCCGTGTGCCCAAGTTGCGACGCTCGAAGGTGGAGGAGCGTTTCTCACACCTGGCGCCAGAACAGCTCCAAGAGGTCATCGATGCGTTGACCGTCGAGATGGAGACTTGCGCAACCGAGCTTCGCTTTGAGGAAGCAGCGAAGCTTCGCGATGACATCAAGGAGCTAAGTCGGCTGCTTGGCTAAAACACTGCAGCGGCTGACGATAGCGTTTAACCTTGCGAGACGTGAAGATGTCGCTGGCCCGCCAGCACGGCTGAGTTTTGATTGGTGGTGGCGCAAGGCGCCGGGCAAGGCTGCGACACATTGTTGCAGGTATTGATCACAGTGCCTGTTCGCGATGCAAGTTCATAATAACTGGCAATCCTGTCTGGTCTCAGCCTGAATTCAAGCCCGATCAACCTAGACCGAAGTTCCCCCCAGCCGGTCTCGATTTATGCCCAAATCGCGCCTTGACCAGTATGTTCTTGCCTAGGGTAGTAGAGGGTGTAGGCATGTATGCTCAGGCATGGTGAGGATGTGTTGGGGTTGGTCCCGACATGAGTGTTATCGACGTCTAAGGTAGTAAGCAGTTACGCGGCCACGATCCCCAATCGTAACTTAGCACCGGCGATGCTGCTACGAGAGAGCTATCGAGACAATGGCAAGGTCAAGACCCGTACGCTTGCGAACTTGAGCCGTTGGTCACCAGACAAGGTAGAGCAACTGCGCCGGGTGCTTATGAACCAACCCCCAAAGGCAAAGCTCCAAGAGAGCTTTGACATCACCCGTAGCCTTGGCCATGGTCATGTCGCGGCCGTGCTTGGCACGATAGCTAACCTAGGCCTTGATACCCTCATTGATCCTGTCCCCTCTCGCCAACGAGATCTCGTTGTAGCCATGATCATCTCCCAGGTGATTCGCCCCTCCTCCAAGCTCGCCGGTGCCAGGGGGCTAAGGGCCAAGCGTGCGACGAGTTCACTCGGTGAGGTGCTCTCACTTTCTTCGGTCGATGAGGATGACCTCTATGAGGCGATGGACGGCACCACGTCAGTCACGAATCGAGGCCGAACCCGCAAAGCGACACCTAGAAGATGGAACCCTGGTTCTCTATGACATGTCATCGGCAGCCTTTGAGGGTAAGACCTGTCCCCTTGGCAAACGGGGTCACCCAAAGGATGGGGTGAGGGGACGACTCCAGATCGTCTATGGGCTCTTGGCCACCAAAGAGGGGGTTCCAATCGCCATTTTGGTCTTTGCCGGCAACACCGGTGAGCCAACGACGATCGCCCAACAGGTCGAAAAGCTAAAGGGTCGCTTTGGACTTGCCAACGTAGTGCTCGTTTAAGATCGAGGACTCTTGACCCAAGCACGTCTACGAGAAGACGTCACCCCCAAACAGCTCGACTTCATCACCGCACGACGTGCTCCACAGATTCGAGCCCTGATACGAGACGAGGCGATAGAGCTCTCCCTCTTTGACGAGAGGGATCTCGTCGAGGTCACGCACCCTGACGATCCGGGTGAACGCCTCGTTGCGTGTTTGAACCCACACGTAGCCAAGGAGCGTACCAAGACGCGCCAATCCCTCTTGGCGGCTACCGAAACAGAGCTCGACAAGATCGTCGCCTCTTTGAATCGCGAACGTCGACCACTCCGGGGTAAGGACAAGATAGCGATGAAGGTCGGCAACGTCATTGACCGCTACAAGATGGCCAAGCACTTCATTATCGAGATCACCGATGAGACCTTCACCTACCGACGTGATGAGGCAAAGATCGCAGCTGAGACCATCTTGGACGGTGTCTCTGTGCTTCGTACCAGCGTGGAGTCCAAGGTACTGGGGACCGAAGAGGTCGTCTTGTCGTATAAGTCCTTGTCAAACGTCGAACGCGTCTTTCGTGGCTGTAACACCGACCTCGATATCCGGCCAATCCGTCACCGCACCGAGACACGAGTGAGGGTGCATGTGTTCTTACGGATGCTCAGCTACTACGTGAGTTTTGCGATGGCACACACCTTGGCTCCGATGTTATTCAAAGACGATGATCCAGCCGGTGCCAAAGCCCTTAGGGACTCACCCGTTGCACCGGCGATGCGATCAACGAGTGCTAAGGCAAAGGCGAGCACCAAGGTGAGCGCCGATCACATGCCAGTACACAGCTTTGCTACCCTCATGGAGGATCTGGCAACCGTCACAGCCAACCGGATCCAACCCAGAGACACCGATCTTGACTCGTTTGTCATGATCACCAAACCCACCCCCTTACAACAACGTGCCTTTGAGCTTCTTGGAGTCTCTCCGACTCTCGGCTACCTGTAGGCAGGGCTCTACTTACAAACCCCCTGGTGGGGCCCGATATTGGTTGTCATGGTGGGGGAACTTCGGCCAAGATGTCAAGAATCGCGCGATCGACGCAAGTCAACGCGAGGTAACGATAGCAAGAGACCACCCGATTGATGGGCCGCTGGTTAGACTTCAATTCCAAACTTGTGAACTTGCCGAACTGGGTGGTTTGCGACGTATTGGTGCACATGATTTGTGGGCGGGTGAGGATAACTCTTTGCGCTGGAGCTCGGGCTCATCCCAGGCATCGAGGCAGACGAAAGCATGGCGTCAATAACGCTTGTGATCGACAGACAAGGCAACAACGATCGAACCCAACAACGATCGAACCCAACAACGATCGAACTACAGCTATTAGCAGCTTGTCGATCAGACCAATTTGGTCGCGACAGTATGGAGCTGCTCAGCTCCCACTGGCTGGTGTTGTTTGAGCATCCTCATCGGGAACTGATGCTGTCGGCGTGTCGAAGAAGAGCTTCTTCGCTTCTTCGAGCGTCATGTCAGGACTAGGGAGTACGAGGTCCGCCTTGGTGGTGTCGGTCTCATCAAGTGCCGTTCCGTTACTTGCAACCAACAGTCCGAGTTGCTTGACCAGTTGTGCGAAGGAGTCGGAATCGTTTTTGTCCACGGCCATCTCAAGGGCGGCGTCGAGGCCGTCAAGCGCTGGTCGAATCGAGTTCGCGATTCGAAAACGATTCTGTCCAAGCACACGAACAACGAAAGTATTGGCTCCGGATACCACTGGTGGCTGGGCGGCACCATCGGATGGTGATGCGTCGGTCGAACCTGCTTGAATTTGTTTTGTGGCGTCATCGTCGGCAGGAGTAGCCGGCGTCGACGGGGCAGCGATGCTCGCTGCGGGGGCAGCTCCGCCTCCAAGCTCCGCCTTCATGGCGGCAAGCTGGAGATCTACGTCGCTGGCCGAGGACTTCTGCGCCAAGGCTGCCTCGATGTCATCGCCATGACCTCCAAGTGATGGTGAATCAAGAACACCCGAGTTGGCGAGTTCGCCGACGGCTGCAGCACGAGACTGCATCTGGGTGATCTTATCTTGGGCTCGGTCCATCATCATGTTGACATCGGTCATTTGATCGGAGAGGCCAGTCAGGTTCTCAAGCGCGGAGGAGGATGCTTTGGCGGCGGTATATTGGGCCTTCATGGTGTCGCGCTGGGCACGGAACGCCTCAATCTTTGAGTTCAGCGTGCGCCCGGTCTCTTCGAGTGCGCTCTCTTGTTGGGCGAGTTGTGCAATCTGGGGGTTTAGAGAGTCGATTTGGGGTTGGATCGCGGTCGCTCGCTGGAGCGCCATCTTTGCGACGTCCTCCTGTCCTTGCTGCAGCGCCTGGCGGGCTTGGCCCTGCAATTTGTCGTATTGCGCTTGGAGTTGCGCACGTTGGGCTTCGAGACGTTTTTGTGAGGTGAGGACGTCGGCGATCGAGCGACGAACCTGCTGAAGATTCTCCTGCATCTTTTCATAACTGAGGTCGATGGCCTGTGTTGGATCCTCAACCTTGTCAAGAAGCGCGTTCGACTTCTGTTGGAAGACCTGAGAGACGCGTTTGAACATGCTCATGAAAGGATCTCCTTAACCCTAAAGTGATACCAGCTAGAGCTACTACTCTATAGCTATCATGGTAGCAGACAATGGTCAAGAATCAGGTGGCGCCTTTGGCGCGGATGCCGATGGTCTGGTTGATTCCTCAGACTTGTTCAAGCTGGCTGCAGAGGCACAAGCCCTTGAGACGGTAGGTCTGGAGCGCGTGCTCGAGCTGTTTGGGGATCGGGTGCACACAGAAGCCAAGCGCAAACAGCGCACCGACTATTTCGATGTTGGATCAGAGCGTTTTAGCCTTGAACGTGACAAAAACGGCAAGGTGGTGGCCAGCAGGGTCGACCACGTCGTTGGTGGCGTACGCATTCGATCAGAGAATTTGAAGCTCTCCGACTGGATTGCCACCGCACTTGTTCGCTTCCAGGCTGAGGCCGGTCAAAGCGCGATGGCGCGCTCGACGCTTGAGAGGATCCTGGGACTGTCATGACCCAGATGGCCGTTCGTCGCAGGACGAGCCTGGTGCAGCGGCTCTTCAAGGTCGATCTTCTGCTCGCTGTCGTGGCGCTGGGCATTGGTGCTTTTGGCGTATTGATGGTCTACTCTGCCACCAAAGAACAGCTGATCCACGCAGGAATCTCTGGAAACTACTATTTCGAGCGTCAGGCCATCTATTTCCTCCTCGGAGCCGTGGCTATGGTGGTGCTAGCGCTTGTGGACTACCAGCGGATCGCTCACTTCGCCTATTTCATCTATGGTGCGAGCCTTCTTGGATTGCTGGCCGTATTGACTCCGGTTGGGTCTTCACAGCTCGGATCGCAGCGATGGTTCCAGCTCGGTCCTGTCCAAGTGCAGCCATCGGAATTTGCGCCGATCGGTGTAATTTTCGGCATCGCTGCATACGTGGCGAATCGAGAGGATCCCATCGATCTGCGAGGGGTTATCACCATTCTCCTGATGGGTGGTATCCCAATGGTGTTGGTGATCAAGCAACCGGATCTCGGTACCGGGATCGTGATCGGCATCATTACGGCGTTGCTGCTGGTCATGGCCGGCGTGCCGGCACGATACCTGTTGGCCTTGCTCGTCGTCGGGGTTCTTGGAGTTGTCACGGTGCTTCACGTTGGCTTTCTCAAAAGCTATCAGCTCCATAGGTTGCTGTCATTTCTCAATCCGAAGGCTGACACTTCAAGTTTTGGCTACAACCTGGCTCAATCCAAGATCGCTATCGGCTCCGGACATATCTTTGGAGTTGGACTTTTCAAGGGATCGCAGACGACACTGGCGTTCGTTCCCGAGCAGCAGACTGACTTCATTTTTACGGCAATTGGAGAGCAACTTGGTTTTGTTGGATCAGCGGCCTTACTGGCCGGATATGCGATACTGATATGGCGACTTTGGAGCGCAATGCGCTGGGCAAAAGACATCACCGGAACACTGATCGTTGCCGGGGCCGTGGCGTGGATTGGCTACTCGATCTTTCAGAACGTCGGCATGACCATCGGTATCATGCCGATTACCGGTATTCCGCTGCCGCTTATCAGCTACGGGGGGTCGGCCATGTTGGCCTTCTTGGCGATGGTCGGCCTGGCACTCAACATTGGGGCCCAGCGTGCCCGTAGTCGATCCTGAGAACTTCAACCTCGCCGGTTTTGTACCCTGTCGACTTATTCGGGTCGGCGTTGACCTTCCGGAGCCATTTGCCCGTATCACGCTGTTGCCTGACGACACGTCCTTGGTCGAGTTCGACATACCGATCTCTATTGAACAGGCGCGCCAACTTGCGCTGATCCTAGCGAAGGAGCGTGCACCGCGGCCGATGACGACCGAATTGATGCAAGATATCCTCGCTGCCCACGGGCAGGGCGTGAGCTACGTCGCACTCGACGATGTCGTTGAGGGCAACGTCCACGCGATCTTGGCGGTGTCAAGTCGAGACGGGCATATCAAGCTTTTTAGCGCTCGTCCATCGGATGCTATCATGCTGGCGCTCCTGCAGCCAGTTCCGGCTCCTATCCTGGTCGCACCTCGATTGGTGGGTGGGCGTCCAGACGAGGCCGACCATGATATCGAGGCGGGAGATATCGAACCTGGAGACATCCAGGCCGCTGAGACTGGGTCGACGCAACAAGGTGACGACTACACGATGATGGACACTACGTTTCACAAAGACGAACGCGATTCGGACGGCTCCAACGAGAACTCTCGACCAACATCTGACGAGCCAGGGCGCACGATTGGTGATGGGGCACATGTGGTAATGGGGCAGAGGCCCTGATGGAGCCAGGCTCGACCGCGATCATATGATTGGGTGCGATCACGACCTCATGTGGGCGGGCGCGCCTTAGCGGTCATCGAGTCCAAGGTCGAGAATCGGTGCTGAGTGGGTGAGTGCACCGATTGCGATGTAATCGATGCCCGTCTCTGCGATTGGGACCACATTGTCAAGGCTCACTCCGCCCGAGACCTCGAGTCGACAGCGGCTTCGCACGCGTTTGACCGCCTCGCTGATTGTGTCGACATCCATGTTATCCAACAAGATGAGATCTAGACCCAGTTCCACTGCTTGGTCGAGTTGGTCGAGATCGTCGACCTCTACCTCGATCGGCCGCGCTGGCTGATGGAGTCGTGCTCGTGTGACCAGGTCGGCGAGCGACCCGTAGGCAAGGTGGTTATCTTTGATCAAAAAGGCATCCCAGAGCCCGAGGCGATGGTTGACGCCGCCGCCACAGCGCACCGCGTGTTTCTCCTCGAGGCGCAGGCCGGGGGTAGTTTTGCGGGTATCGCGTATTTTGGCTGAGGTGTGAGCGACCTTTGTTACGTAGGTGCGGGTCAACGTTGCCACGCCTGAGAGATGACACGTCAGGTTCAGTAGTGTGCGCTCTGCAGCCAGGATGGTTCGCAAGCTACCGCTTATCGTGGCGATCTTCGTTGTCGCCTCGAGCGGGTCACCATCGCCGAGGAGGGCTTCATAGTTTGGCACCTCATAACCGAGACGTTGTGCGGTCAGTGCCAACACCAAGGGGACGACTTGCTGACCAACGAAGACGCCAGGCGCCCGTGCGACGAGCGCGAGTTCCACATCGTGGTCTTCGAGCAAGGAGCCAGTGAGGTCGATTGGGCGTGAGTCGTCGCTTTGGATCGAGCCATGGGTGGAGGATGCGCGATGCGCCGGTGGTTCAGTCGAAGCTGACATCGGGTCAAGCTGTGGTTGGATAAGGTCTTCGTCAAGGGCGTGATTGATGACATCAAGCAGTGTCATTGGGGCCGTCCTACTCGTCGAGGAACTTGGGCGCCAACAAATTCGATGCGATACTTTGGGTCTTCGTTGCTGGCGTCTGATCGGGTATGTGCGCCAACGCTTCCCTCCCGCAAGATGGCGGCGGTGAACATGAGCTCGACCAACGCCGTGACACCGGTTAGGGCATGGGCATCCCAGGGATCCATGGGGATGGTAGGGAGGGTTGTGAGGTCTGCGCGGGCAGCCATGAGTGTCGCGCGGTCTCGCTCGATGCCTAAGCCGGCATCTACAAGTGCGCAAAGCTCGGAGCGCTTGGGAGCACGTGATGGCAGATCGAGGCTTTCATGGGGGTGTGATGAGCGCAGATGTCGCGGACTCTCGGCGAGAGAGGTGGCGATGCGCCGGGCGAATACCAGGCCTTCGAGCAGTGAGTTGGACGCAAGACGGTTGGCTCCGTGAACGCCACTGTTCGCGCATTCACCAACGGCATAGAGACCGTCGACGCTAGTCTCGCCGTCGGCACCAGCGACGATCCCGCCCATGCTATAGTGCGCAGCCGGTCGTATGGGAACGGGACCGTTGACAAACGGATCATGCCCATAACGCCGACAGTTGGCCAGAAAGGTCGGAAAGCGCGCCGCGACCTCACGCGCACCGATTGGTCTCACGTCAAGATAACTCGGTCCGCAGTGGCGATGCATGGCCAGGGCAACCCGATCACGTGTTGCCAACTCACCAGCTGGATCAGTCTCGAAGAGAAAGCGTTTGCCGTCCTCGTCGACGATGAAGGCACCTGCTCCTCGTAGGGCCTCGGTTGCGAGCGCAAGCGGAGAGCCCGACAGGGCAATGGCTGTCGGGTGGAACTGCGTGAACTCCAGGTCCGCAAGCATTGCGCCAGCCCGGTATGCGGCGATGATGCCCGTACCGATATTTGTGTCGGGCGAGGTGTGATCTCGCCACAGACCGGTGGATCCACCAGTAGCGAGCACCACCCTTGGCGCACGCACCGACCACCCCTTTCCTTGGCGTTCAGCGATGATGCCACAGACCCCGGCATCGTCGACCAGAATTTCGATTAGCCGACCGGTCGCCAGCGTGATGTTGGGTGCGCTAGCGCACCGGGGCCCAAGTACCTCCATGATGGCAAGACCGGTCGCGTCGCCATTGGCGTGGCGAATTCGTGGGCTCTGATGTCCTGCCTCGCGCTCGAGTGTTGGCTCGAACTCAACACCCTGGCTGATCAAAAAGGCGATCGCCTCTGGTGCCTCGCTGACCAGACGACGGACCTGGGCGGGGGCGTTGAGGCCTGCTCCGGCGGCGATGGTGTCGTCGGCGTGGGCAAGAATGTCGGCTGATCCATCCGATGCCGCGGCAACACCACCCTTTGCCCAGTGACTGGAGGTGCTGGTATAGCTCTGGCTGACAATCACAATGCGTGTTGTGGTTGGCAACGACAGTGCGACGGTGAGCGCAGCAATGCCAGCACCGACGATGACCACGTCGAAGGCTGCATCGTCGTCGATCTGCATCGTGGTCACGGCCGTGCCCAGGTTCTCAAGGCGGGATCGACCATCCGTTCAACGGCTAAGCGAGCCCTTGCGATGGTCTCGTCATCGAGCATGATTTCGTCGTTGGCACCACCGAACGATTCAAGGAGTCGTGCGGGCGTAATCCGGTTCATGTACGGGCACTCAGCCTGGTCATTGACCGCCTCGAAGTGCACCGCTGGGTTCGCTGCCCGAAGGTCAGAGAGTATCCCGATCTCAGTGGCGACGAGCACGTGGTCCTCGGTCGTCTCCCGTGCCTTTGCGATCATCTGGTTGGTGGAGAGAAACTGTACGCGTTGGCGTCCATGGATTCGGTCCCCATCAGCGAGTTCGTACAGGGTCGAGGTAGTACAACCGCACTCAGGATGCACCATCATACTCGCCTCGGGGTGCTCGGCCATCTTGGCGCGGAGTCGATCGGGTGAGATGTCGGCATGGACGTGACATTCGCCCATCCAGAGGTGCATGTTGGGGTGCTTCGTCATGCGTTGGACGTACGCTCCAAGGAATTGATCGGGCAAAAAGAGAATCTCACGGTCCTCGGGGATGGAGCGTACGACTTCGACAGCGTTTGACGAGGTGCAACAGACGTCGGAAAGCGCCTTTACGGCTGCCGAGGTGTTGACGTAGGCGACCACGATGGCTTCAGGGTACGTCGACTTCCAAGCAGCCAGATCGGCTGCGGTAATCGAGTCTGCAAGGGAGCATTCAGCGTCGTCGGCTGGGAGGATGACTCGCTTGTGAGGGGAGAGCATCTTTGCCGTCTCGGCCATGAAGCGGACTCCACAAAAGACGATCGTTGAGGCGTCGGTGTCGCGAGCCTGCTGAGACAGGTAGAGAGAATCTCCAGTTACATCGGCAACCCGTTTGATCCAAGGCGGCTGGTAGTTGTGTGCCAAAATGATGGCGTGATGATCGTCGACGGCTTGCCGAATATGTCGTTCGAAATCCACCTGGTCGAGCGGCGGTGCAATAATACTCATGATGAGCATTAGTATAGCTTGGCTACCAGGAAGCTAGGCAGAACGATTGAGCTAGTCGTGCTGAGATCGGCTGACGCGGTATAAGAGAGCTGGGCGTCCTATGGTTTGGTTGACGGCCAGGTCAGTCGATTCGACGTACCCAGACTCAAGGATCTTTCGCCGGAAGTTCTGGGTATGGAGTGAGCGTCCAAGCAGCATCTCGGTGCGGTGTTGTAGATACGAGAGGGTGAAGGCTTCGGGTTCGATCTCTTCGATCACTGGCCGTCGATCCAGTGATTGCCGAAGGTGATCGAGGGTTGCCGCAAGCAGCTCCCGATCATGGGGGTTGAGCTGCTCATCGGGCGTGTCGCTGCATGGCCGTGATGGCGGCTGGCGTTGGTCAGCCTCTGGGAGCAGCTGGTAGAGGGGGGCCCAGGTGAGGTTGTCTCCGTTGGTAAACCGACTTTTGGCAAAGCCGTAATAGCAAAGTTCTACAACCGACGGTTCGATTGCCAGGTTTTGGGTAGCGATGCTCAAGGTCAAGCGCGAGATGGTAAGGCCAACGGTACCAACCAAGAACCGTTCGGCTTTGGAGATGAGGCTCGCATCGAGGGCATTGAGATGCACGCGAAGGAGTGAGAGGCAGGTACCCCTTTGCTCAGCGAGTATGAAGGGTTGGTGTGCGTCGAGCTGCAACGGGACGACCACAAGAAAGACCGGAGGTTCGCTGCTTGGCTCGGTTTCTCTGATGGGCTCGGTTTCTTTGATGGGCTCGGTAACCATGATGGCCACGTTATTCGAAGAGCGTCCGTCACACTTCGCGAGCGAGGCGCCATAGCGGAGACGCCCCCAGCAGCGCCTGGCGTTGACCGATCATCAGTGGCCGTGCTAGATGGTCCATGACCACGGAGTATCGTGATCTTCCTGGGCTGAAGCTGGCATTCGAGTCCGATCTTGGCGCTCTGACTGGAGAGGATCGAGTGAGGCTCCGTCAAATGCGGTGGGATTTTCCAGTGGTGCTTGAGCTAGAACTTGGGTGGTGACCTCCTCGAACCAGTCGGTGAGCGCGTCTACCACCTCGGTTGGCGGTATGTCGTGAGCGTGGAGATCGTTGTGCAGCATTGCTCCGACGCTGTCCGAGTACCCAGTACGCTCGAAGTAGCGAGTCAATGCGCACTCTGTGAGTGGTCCACGGCGATAGTGGCCCGGGCTGTGCACGAAGGCCCAATGGTAGGCCATCGCTCCGAGCAGCGATTGTAGTTCGTCGTCAATGCCGCAGTGATACGACAGTGCCCAGGGTACGAGCTGATCGGTGGGCATGGGGCGTGCAATGTGAAACCCTTGGCCGAAGGTGGCACCGAGGCGCTTGGCAACCTCCGCCAGCGTCGCGTCTTCGATTCCTTCAACCACAACCTTTTGACCCGCGTCGACGGCCGAAAGAATGAGTGTGCCGAGGAGGTTCAGGGCGGTGCGAGGATGGTCTTTGATGCGGGCAACGAAGTGGTGATCGATCTTGATCAACTTGGCGGGAATGTCGATCAAGCGTAACCAGTTCGAGTAGCCAGAGCCCATGTCGTCGATGGCGAGCTGGATACCGGTCTGGGTCACCGCAGCAAGCGTCCTGGGGTCGGTGACGGGGTGCTGGTCGGTCTCAAGGAGCTCCAGGATGAGGCGTTGGGGAGGAAATCGGTGCTCGCGAAGCGTCCCGGACAACCAGGAGGTTAGTTCGGGATTGGCAAGTGTCGATGCATCGATGTTGACGGTGATGTCGAGGATGAGTCCATGGGATCGCCAATGGCGCTCGGCATCAAGGAGCTGCAAGAGGGCGAGCCGGAACAGTTGATAGCGCTCGCTGGTGCCAAGGATGCCAAGGAACGATCCGGGACCGATAATGGTCCCATCAGGATCGGCAAGGCGAGCAAGCCCTTCGACCTTGACCACCTTGCCGGTACCAAGTTCGATGATTGGTTGGACATACATGCGCAAACCGCCACTGAGTAGGAGCTCGCGATACGCGATGGCCTGACCACGTGCGAGCACCTGGGTCGGGGTGACAATTCGATAGAAAAGGTTCTCAAAGCGTTGCTTGAGATTAACGCAGAATCGCCTCATCCAGTCCGACGAGAACTGTGCTGGATGTGTGCCAACGATCATCACAAGGCCTACCGGGCGTCCGTTGAGATTCTGAATTGGAATCGCAACCGCTGAAGTGAGGCCGAACTTGCCTACCACGGCGTCGTTACCTACGTTGATGTCGTCACCCACGAGACGGTCAGCGGCGACGATGGTCGCTTCGCGCCATGCCCTGGCTGGGAGACCTTGATTTGCCGTGTTCGATGGGTACACGACATTGGAGGCCTCGGGGGTGTTGAAGGCATCCGCGATCGCGCGGCCCTTCGAGCCTGCATAGGCCTCTACAATCAGGGCGTCGTTACTCGCCTGTCGGGCGAGCACCACGGCACGAACGCCTGGTAGGTCTCCAATGATGTCAACCTCGGCCTGGATGATATCGATCCATGTCGCCGCTTCGGCGGGGATCGGGTTGGCGAAGATGTTGAAATAGCGGTCATTGACCGCGCTGATGGCCGCGAGCTGAGCCGCGAGTTCGTCGTCGATTCGTCGGTCGATCAGTGCCATCAGCTGCTTGGCGTTGTGAGCCTGCGTGCGCACGCCATCGAGACTGTCGATCAGGGCTTGACGAAAGGTGTTGGTGGAATCAACCAAATTCGCCGGGCTAAGACCGACGAGCCAGTGAGCAACACCGACATGAGCGGCCATGCGCTCCAATGTGGACTGCTCCAGTGTTGGGGTCAGGATCGCCGCCAAGTATTTTGCTTGTTGCGCTTTCAGCGCCGTGTGTCCGTCGGCGCCAAGGCTCGCACGGATCCGTTGGCTGGCTCCAAAGCGGTCGATTACCTCGTGATAAGCACCGATGGCATTTTCGACGAGACCGTCGCATTCGGTGAGCGCCGACGCCAATAGGCCAGCGGCTTGGTCCCCATAGGCGGACGGGGGTGATGGTTTTGGGGGGTTGGCCACCGACAACTCCATGGACTCTGAGAGCAACGTCCACCAACGTTGGCGATGATACTTGTTCTGCTTAGCATTGTATAGTGCCGCATCGGCAGCTCGCAGTAGTGCGTCTGGTTCAAGCGCATCGTGAGGAAAGAGGGCGACACCGATGCTCATGTCGATGGTGACACTGGTGTTTGCATCAAGATCAAAAGGCATCTCTACCGCCTGATGGAGGCGTGTGAGCGTATGGGTAAGGTCATGGCTTGGCTGCGATGGTGTCGTGGCGAGCGCATTGATGAGGACGACGAACTCGTCGCCGGCGAGACGGATGATGCTGTCACCCTCACGCAGGAGCCCCATGAGTCTGCGTGCAAGCTGCACGAGTAGTTCATCGCCGCTATGGTGGCCGAATCGGTCATTGACCGGCTTAAAGTCATCGAGGTCGATCACGCCGATGGCAAGCGTGCGCTGGTTCACCTTCGCTTGGCCCAGGGCGCTCGTGAGCAGCTTGTCAAGTGCACGGCGGTTCGGTAGACCAGTCAACGCGTCGTGTTCAGCCAGATAGCTCAGCTCCTGCTCACGCTCCTTGAGGTCGACGATATTGCGAGCGATTGCAGAAAGGTACTCGACGTGTCCGGAACCGTTCCTGTGGGCCATCATGACCATCGAGAGCGGTATGGTAGTGCCATCGGTACGTGTGATGCTCAATTCTCCTTGCCAGCGGCCATTCGAGACAGCTTGTTGGACGGAGATCAGGAAGGAGTCTTGCCCTGCAGGGTCACCGATGAGTTCGATGAAGTGCTGACCCTCGACGTGTGCTTCTGGGGTAAGGTTCAGGAGCTGACGCCCCCCGTTGTTGAGGTAGATGAGCTTGCCGTTGCGATCGGTGATGCCGATGCCGTCTGAGGTGGAGTCAAGAATTGCGAGCAGTCGCTGCTGGGCATCGATTGCCGCGCGTTCATCGGTGAGGTCGACTTCGACGACGACCGCGCCGATGACCTCTTCGTGATCATCTAACAGGCGGGTTGCTGAGACGTGCACCCAGTGATGTACGCCGGCCTGACTCACCTGGGGTGCATCCCACTCGAGTGCGTCGTCGCCATGGGACGTTCGACCAAGTCGGGTGAGAAGCCCGTCAAAATGACGGTCGCCAAAGACGACCCCAGGGTCGGCTCCCACGCACCTGCCGGCTTCAAGTTCGAAGAGACGTTCGCACCCCTCGTTACACCAGGAGATCAGTCCAGCTTGATCGAGCATGAAGACCGCCTCGGGCACCTGTGCGATTGCGGCGGCAAGCTGACGACGTTGTTGTTGATCGCGAATTACGGTGAGGCCGTTGGAGAGGTCGTTCGCGAGACGCTCAAGCAACAACTGCTCCTCAACTCCTGGAAGGGCGTGCTTGCCAAAGTAGACCACAAGAATAGCGTCGATCGAGGTGTGCTCCATGATCGGGAGCGCGTGCACCCCCATCAAGTTGTGTTGAGAAGCGGCGTGACGCCAGGGCTCGTAACTAGGGTTGTGAAGCGCTTCGGCATCAAAGACAGCGCGGCCCATTCGCCAGGCTCTACCAACCGGTCCCTGTCCGGCGGGGATGTTCTCGAGAATGGAGACATCGATCTTGTCGAGATAACCAGTATCCCCACAGCTTGCCAACGCAACGACCTGCCCGTTAGGCCCAGGGCGACCGATCCAGGCGAGGCGAACCGGGTCGATTTGACAGATCAGAGAGCAGAGGTCTTGAAAGAGAACACTTTCATGGGCATCGGCACGGATGAGTTCACTCGCTTGTGCCAGCAGGCGTTGGTATTCGTTGTTGCGAGCTAGTCGCTTACCGAAGGCATTGCGCCTCAGTCCATATCCGACACCGGCGACGACCCCGATGACGAGGATGATCGTCAGAGCAAGTTCAGCAGCCATCGCGTACGAATGCTCCGGGGTATACCTGCGACCCAGCCGTCTCGGCCCTCGAAGGGAATTCGCATTGTTGACCCAATGTCATGGTATAGATATCGTAGTGCTGCTCGATTTCTTGAAGGTCGTTTGCAGCCGATCGGCCGGGCGTTTAATCAAATCCAGCGTGAGTGGTGGCTCGTGCCTGCGCGAGGGTGCCTTCGGTGTCGGCGCGGGGGCGTAATGCTAGGAGCGTGCTGAATAAGCCCGATTATTGCCAAACTAAGATGCTAAAGGTCCTGTTCAGAGAGCTGTGATGTTCTTGAAACATGACTTATTCAGCACACTCCTTGGCCGCGTTGAGGTTTGACTCGCGTTGATCGCCGTACTGATTTGATCGATGCGAAATGCGCATGAGGATAGCCAAAAGAATGTAATTAGCCAGCAGTGACGATCCACCATAGGCAAGAAACGGAAGGGTCATCCCCGTCAAGGGCAGCACCCGGATCACCCCAGCCAGAATAAAGAAGGTCTGCAGCGCAACGATGACCGTGAGCGTCATTGCAAGCAGTGAGCTGAACTCCCCATGTGCCCTCAGTGCGATTCGAAGGCCAGCGCCGACGAGGAGGAGGAAGGAGATGATAATGGCACTGGTGCCCAAAAGCCCGAGTTCCTGGCCAAAGGCGGCGAAGATAAAGTCAGAGGTTGCGACAGGAACCGTGGGATGGCTCAGTCCAAGTCCAGACCCGCTCAGGCCCCCAAGGCCAAAGGCGTATTGGGCCTGGATCAACTGGTACCCGCTGGTGGCCGCGTACTTCCATGGGTCAAGCCACACGGTGATGCGTTGATGGACCTGTGGCAGCACGAGGCCTCCGACCACGAACCCCAGGACAAAAGTCACCGCCCCAAAGAACAAGTAGGCCTTATTGCCGGTTCCGATCCACATAATCAACACAAAGGTGGTGAAGATGAGCAGAGCAAAGCCAACATCCTTCTCGGCGGCCATGATGGCGAGTGCGACACCAAAGGTCAAGGCAATCGGTCCAAAGCGGCGCAGACCACCGCCTCGCAATCGAGCGAGAAGATCCCGTTTCTCAACAATCAATGAGGCGAGGAAAATGGCGAGGAGCAACTTGGCGATCTCAACCGGTTGGAAACTCAAGCTACCCAGATGCACCCAGAGGCGTTCGCCGCCAATATCCTCGCCAATACCTGGGAGTAGTGGACTAAAGAGCAAACCAATACCAACGATAGCGAGGATGTAACGAAACCGATCCAGCGAGTCTGGATTACGTATGAAATAGATACACGCGACGTAGGCGATAACGGATACCAGCGTCCAGATCGCCTGGAGATGTGCCTGAGGGGGGTCGAGGACTCCAATCATGACAAAGCCTAACCCGTTGAGGAGTGCGGCGATCGGTAACAGGATTGCGTCCGCATCCGATGCCAGGTAGCGGTTGGCGATGTGGGCTCCGATCGGAACGAGCACCACGATCGCGAGCCATGGGTCCACAATGTCAATGCGCCCGTTGGGGTGGAGTCCGTAGAATCCAAGAACCCAAGCGAAGATGGTCACGATAGCAGCGACGGTGAGCAGCTCAAGCTCTCGTCGACGACGCTCGTACCCGCGGGTACGTATCCTCACCTGCTCCGTTGTTGCCACAACCTAGACTATAGTCTGCCCGTCATGTAGAACAAGGAGCGAGATGCGCCAACCTTTTGAACTGCCACTCGAACTTCATCCAAAGCCGTTGGAACCGGGGGATTCGAGATATTTCAACCGTGAGCTCTCGTGGCTGGAGTTTGGCGCTCGTATTCTCGAGCTGGCTGACGATGAAAGCCTCGGTGCGCTGCAGCGGGCAAAGTTTTTTGCTATCTTCGGTGCTGGCCTTGACGAGTTCTTCCAGGTGCGGGTCGCCGGTCTCAAGGATCAACTGGTCTCACCCTTTACGATCCGCTCTACGGATGGCCTGACCCCACGTGAGCAGTTGCGCAACATTCGGGGACGGTTAACTGGTCTGCTCGAGGCTGGTGAGGCAAGTTATCACCATCGGCTGCTGCCGCGCCTCGCAGAGCTTGGCATCAGGATCGAGCAAGTAGCGACACTTCCGGATGCGACTCGGGCGCGGCTCAAGAGCGCCTTTGAGGCCGACTTATACCCAGTCTTGACGCCGCTATCGGTGGATCCAGCACACCCGTTTCCCTACATCTCGAATCTTTCACTGAACCTCGCGGTTGCAGTTCGAGAGCCCCTCGACCACGAAGAGCGCTTTGCTCGTATAAAAGTGCCCTCGAACTTTCCACGCCTTTATCCGATTGGTGGTGGCTCCTTTGTACTGCTTGAAGACCTGATCCAGTCCTTTGGTGCACTGCTGTTTCCTGGGATGGAGATCGGTGAGACGGCGTTGTTCCGCGTGACCCGCAATACCGATCTCGTGCTGGAAGAAGGCGAGGCTGATGACCTTCTGGCCATGGTCGAGACCGAGTTACGGCGGCGTCGATTTGGGCGAGCGGTCCGCCTTGAGATCGCCGCCAACTCGTCGCCGGCGATTTTGGCCTTACTGATCGACGAGTTAGAGCTTCATCGCGATGATGTCTACAGCACGGGGCTACCCCTTGACATGCGATGCCTGTTTGAGGTGTACGACCTCGGGCTGGAGGACGAATGTGGTCCTCGGGCGGCCGGCCGTACACCGGCGGCTTTTGCCTGCCCAGAAGGCGAGCCGGTCGATCTATTTTCCGCCATTAAGGCGGGGGACATCCTTGTTCATCATCCCTACGATAGCTTCTCATCAACGGTGGAGACCTTCGTTGCGGCGGCTGCCCGCGATCCTGACGTATTAGCGATCAAACAGACGCTCTATCGCACCTCTGGGGACTCTGCGATCGTTGAATCACTGATCGATGCGGCTGAAGGCGGTAAGCAAGTGGTGGTGATCGTCGAGGTCAAGGCTCGATTTGATGAACTCGCCAACATCGGGTGGGCGCGAAAACTCGAGGATGCTGGCGTCCATGTCGTGTACGGTGTCGTCGGACTCAAAACCCATTGCAAGGCGATTATGGTCGTTCGCCGCGAGAGCCAAGGGTTGGTTCGCTACTGCCATCTTGGCACCGGCAACTACAACGCCAAGACTGCTAAGACATACGAAGACTACGGGCTCTTCACCGTTGACCCCCAGATTGGTCATGATCTCGGTGAGGTGTTTAACTACCTCACCGGCTTCTCACACCCTTCGCATCTGGAGAAGCTCATCCTTGCCCCAATCGATCTGCGAGCCCGCATCACCTCGCTGATCGAGCGAGAGACAGCACGTGGATCCGAGGGATACATCGGCTTTAAGGTCAACGGGCTCGTCGATCCTACGATCATCGATGCCCTGTATGTGGCATCGCAGGCTGGTGTCAGGGTTCGCGGACTGGTTCGTGGCATCTGCGCGCTGCGTCCAGGGGTTCAGGGGCTTTCACAAGGAATCGAGATCCGCTCGATCGTCGGCGAGTTCCTTGAACATTCGCGCATCTTTGTCTTCGGAGACGCTGGGGACTCCTCGGCTGAGATTCTTCTCGGTTCAAGCGATCTCATGCAGCGTAACCTCGATCGACGAGTGGAGTTACTGTTCCCTCTCGAGAACCTCGACCTTCGCCGCCGGGTTATTCAAATGCTGGAGCTGGAGTGGCAAGACGATACGAATGCCTGGACGCTCGGCGCCGAGGGACGCTGGACGCGTCTGGTTCGTCAACGAGGAATCTCTGCGCAGCTAATCCTTAACGGGTCCGCACCTGATCACGGGACTCTCAGTGGCGCGTGAAAGCGAACTCAAGCGGCGTCCAGGAGACCGGCCACGCGGCCGAGAGGTCGTTGCAGCCATCGTGGCAACATGCGAGCGCATGGTCGGGCCATCCACGATTGAAACCCTGACCTCGCGCTACCTTGACGACGACCAAGTCACCCTTGGTCGACACGGCGTTGGGCTGAGAGCTCGCGGAGATCGCGGAGCCAGTGAAACCTGTTGGACGGTCAAAATTGGCGCAGTGCCAGATGCGAGTGGTCTCGCTATCGCTAGGGAGTACGAGACGATGGGCTCATGGAGCGAGGTTCCAGCTGCGCTCTCGCTTGCGTTGCGCTCCCTAGGAGTAGGTCTACCGCTCGTGGAGATCGCCGCCTTCGACACCACGCGGGAGCGGTGGCTTGGTGAGCGTGGGGGAGCCGAGCTCGAGATCTGTCTCGATGTCGTCCACGTTGCCTTCCCTCGCCGGTTGACCTTTGTCGAGATCGAGGTCGAGAGCCAAGATCGTGACCTGCTTCGCCGACTTGTTGACGAGATCGACGAACGCTTCCCCGATGTCACCCCCAGTCCGGCATCGAAGTTGGCAACCGCCCTTGAAGGGAGCGCTTGCGCCCAAGGGGGGGCGAAGTCGATATCTGGACCCTCGTCGGTTGACCGGGTTGCGGACTTAGGTGGCCGCCTGGCGGACTTGCTCGAGCAATCGACCCCAATCATCACTCCATGGTCTGACGCCAGAGGTGGTGTCGATCAATGAAGCCACTACCGTGAGGTCACCCAGCATGGCCGCTGATGTCGTCGTTGCAGCAATAGACCTTGGTTCGAATTCATTTCACCTCGCGGTGGTGAAGGTGCGACCCGATCTCACGCTTGAGCCGATTGCGAAAGAGCGTGAGATGCTGCGTCTTGGCGAGGTCGTCTATCGCGAGGGATATTTCCCCGACGAAAGCATCGAGGCCGCGGTCAGCACCGTTGCTCGATTTTCCATCATTGCTGAGCGTTTTGGCGCTAACGTCGTGGTTGCCAAGGCGACAGCATCGTTCCGAGATGCTGAAAACACCCAGGAGCTCATCGATGCGATCGCGACGAAAACCGGTATTGATGTTCAGGTGATCAGTGGTCACGAAGAGGCAACACTCATCTTTGATGCCATACGCGCTGCCTGTCATCTCGGTTCACGGCCCGTGTTGGGTGTCGACCTCGGTGGGGGAAGTCTGGAGCTGATGCTTGGTGACCAGCGGCAGCTGATTGCAGCCCGTAGCCTCAGGCTCGGCGTCGGACGCTTGCGAGCCAGATTTGGCGATGATGACGGCGATCAAAGGGTGAGAACCTACCTTGCGCATGAGCTCAACGAGCCGCTGTCGACACTGGCTAATTATTTGCCCACTCGGCTAATCCTCACCAGTGGGACGATGAATGCCATTGGCCGTCTCGCGCTCTCGCTCGACAGCGAGCGCGATGAACTCGATGATGGACTTTTGGCCCGCTTGGTCAGCCGCCAATCGCTGCTCGGGGCCTGTTCGGCGATTCTTGCCACTCCCATCAGCGACCGGCCAAGCCTCAAAGGGATCGATGACCGACGAGCCGCGACCGTTGGATTTGGTGCCAATATTCTCATGGCCATCCTTGATGCCGTCGCCGTCGACGAAGTCTGGCTGTGTTCTTGGGCACTTCGTGAAGGTATTGTGCTGCGCGAGGCTGCAAGCCAGGAGCACTTCGCATTCTCGGTCGACCCATCAGAGCTGAGGCATGGATCGGTGCGGGAGTTGTTGCAGCGATATCGGGGCAATGAGGCCCACGCGACGTTTGTGGCCGATCTGGCATGTCGACTCTTTGACGATCTCGCCGTCTTGCATGGGCTCTCAGGGCAAGCTCGTGAGCGTCTCCAAGTAGCTGCCCTGTTGCACGACATTGGAGCCTTTATCAGCCGTGATAACCACGATCGTCACGGGCAATACCTGGTTACGGCGTCGCCCCCGCGGGGGTTCTCGCGGCGTGAGATCGAGATCATCGCTCACGTGATCGGATCCCATACCAAAGGGGAGATTTCGATCGCCAAAGAGCTCGACGAGATCGATGTACACGAGATCAAGGTAGCGACAGCCCTGGTGCGTTTGGCTGATGCTCTGGATCGGTCCCACCAACAGCTGATTCGCTCGCTTCGTTGCAAGGTGCATCCCTCGTCGCTGGAGCTCTCCATCAGCGCCACGACTGATCTGGGGGCCGAACTCTATGCGTTGCGAAGGAAGCGTCGGTTGCTCGAATCCCTGTTTGACCGAGAGCTTCGGGTCGCAATTACCAACGTCGGGGGTGCCGACGGTCCCGTCTAGGCTGGAGTCATCAATGGATCGGAGGGAAATTCGTGCCGTATCCGGTTGCTGGGGTTTCGCCAAAGCAATTACCCCAATGGAGCGCGCTCACTGAACACGCTGCAACGATCAAGCGCACCGATTTGCGCCAACTCTTTGCCCAAGATAATCGACGACTTAGCTGGGCTAGCGCCGAGGTTGGTCCACTGTATCTGGACTTTTCCAAACAGCTCATTACCACGGAGACCCTCGCGCGGCTGATAGCCCTTGCTGAGGCCCGTTTCCTTCCAGAGGCTATCAAGGCAATGCTGCGAGGAGATCATATCAACGTCTCCGAGGATCGAGCAGTTCTGCATACGGCCCTGCGCCACGGTGCCCAGATCACGGCACCGATCGACGGTATTGATGTGGACCGCGAGGTCGAGGATGTCCTCCAGCGGATGGAGGCCTTCGCCCGCTCGATCCGTTCTAACGTACGGGTTGGCGCGACCGGCAAGCCCTTCACCTCCGTCGTCAATATCGGTATCGGAGGGTCAGATCTTGGCCCTGAGATGGTTACGGTCGCCTTGTACGACTTCGCTGACAAGTCCCGATCGACATATTTTGTCTCGAACATCGACCCTGTCGCCATCGCGTCTATCTTCGAACGCAATGACCCTGAGACCACATTATTCGTGGTCGTGTCGAAGACCTTTGGCACGCTCGAAACATTAACCAATGCCAAGGCCGCTCGCCAATGGATCTCTCAAGCCCTCAGCGACCACCCGGATGCCATCGAAAAGCATTTCGTGGCCGTCTCTACCAACGAGGCTGGGGTGCGCGAGTTCGGCATCGATCCTCAGAATATGTTCGGATTCTGGGATTTTATCGGTGGCCGGTACTCGGTGGATTCCGCGGTAGGACTTTCGATCATGTTGGCCATTGGGCCAGAACGGTTCCGATCGTTCCTTCATGGCTTCGCCACGGTTGACGAACACTTCCGTCAAGCGCCATTCGCCAAGAATGCTCCTGTCATCATGGGCCTCTTGTCGGTTTGGTATCGAAACTTTTTTGGGGCCCAATCGCAAGCAGTTTTGCCCTATAGCGAGCGACTCGCGAGGTTCCCTGCCTATCTCCAACAACTCACCATGGAATCCAACGGCAAGTCGGTGCGCATCGATGGTACCACCGTCGACTATGGTACGGGTGCTATTTATTGGGGTGAGCCCGGTACCGACGGTCAACACGCCTTCTATCAGCTGCTGCATCAAGGCACGCTCCTTGTGCCGGCAGATTTCATTCTCTTTGGAGAGCCGCTTGGAGGCCCAGACGCACAACAAGACATGTTGTTTGCCAATGGACTGGCCCAGACACGGGCGCTTGCGTTCGGACGCAACGATGCCGAGCTCGAAGCCCTTGGTGTTCCGCTCAAGCAGCGTGCATCACGGCGCATGCCCGGGAATCGTCCAACTACCACGATCCTTGCTCAACGCCTCACACCAGAGGTGCTCGGTGCGCTCATCGCCCTCTACGAGCACAGCGTGTTCACCCAAGGGGTGATTTGGGGGATCGACTCCTTCGACCAATGGGGTGTTGAACTCGGCAAGGAGTTGGCCTCGGAGCTGGTGCCGATGCTCGGCGCCCCAGAGTCCCCAGCGCTGGACACCGTCGATGCCTCCACCGCTGACTTGGTCTTGCGTTACCGACATATGAGAGGACGACCTACATGAGTGAGCAGAAGAACGATTTTGGTGGCCTACGAAGTCCGGACGTCTACGACGTCGCATCCAATGCGCTGCGATTTCTCGCCGTTGATGCCGTGGAGCTGGCGAATTCGGGCCACCCGGGGACGCCGCTGGCGATGGCCCCCGTCATCTACCGGCTCTTCACGCGGTTTCTGCGGCATGACCCCAGCCGTCCGGATTGGGCGGACCGTGACCGCTTCGTCCTCTCCGGAGGGCATGCTTCGATGCTGCTCTATGGAGCACTGCACCTCAATGGCTACGATCTGACGCTCGAGGATCTGCAGCGATTTCGACGGTATCCGTCACGATGCCCTGGTCACCCCGAGCGTGGGATGACCCCCGGTGTCGAGGTCACCACTGGTCCACTCGGACAAGGAGTGGCCAACGCGGTAGGGCTGGCGCTCGCTGAGCGAATGGCGGCCGAGCAATTTAACGTCGAAGGAGCCACCGTCGTCGATCATCGCACTTGGGTGCTTTGTGGAGATGGGGACATGATGGAGGGGATCGCCTCTGAGGCCTCCTCGCTGGCGGGCCATCTGAGGCTGGAGAAGCTGACGGTCCTCTACGACTCCAACCTCGTTACCCTCGATGGGCCCAGTGCGCTCTCGTTTGACGAAGAGGTTGCAACGCGGTACCTGGCCTATGGCTTTCGGGTTTTGAGGATTACCGATGTTGATGACTTTGCTCAAGTCGATGCCGTGTTGGCAGAGGCCACCAAGACCCGGGGACAACCGACCTTGGTGATCATGAACTCGCACATCGGGATGGGTAGCCCGTATCATGACGATCATCGTGCCCATGGGGCAGCGTTGGGTGCTGAAGCCGTACTGGCGACGCGTGAGCAGCTCAAGTGGCCCCACGCCCCATTCGTTGTGCCTAGCGAGGCCTACGCCGCATGGCGTCCGGATCGTGACTCCGGGTACGCCGCGTGGGAGGCCACCTGTCAGTTGGCTTCGTCACGCGACCCGGTTAGGTTCAAGGAGTTTGCGCGACGGGTTCTCGATGGAAAGCTTGGCCAGGGATCATTTGCGTTGCCTGACTTCTCTGATCAAACGACGGTCTCAACCCGAGTGGCGCTCGGTGCAGCCCTGCGTGCTGGCGCGGAACACTTCCCTGAGATCGTCGGTGGAGCTGCCGACGTCGAGAGCTCGACAGAGACCAAGCTTGCTGGAGAGGTGATGTGGCCCAGCTACGCAGGTCGCGATATCTATTTTGGGATCCGCGAACACGCGATGGCCGCCATCACGAATGGTATTGCGGCCCACGGTGGGTTCCTGCCATTTGCAAGCACGTTCTTCGTGTTTTCTGACTACCTGAAGCCCGCCTTGCGACTTTCCGCGATTATGGAGCTGCAGACGATGTTCATCTTCACGCATGATTCCATCGCACTCGGCGAGGACGGCACCACGCATCAACCGGTTGAGCAGCTGGCTGGTTTGCGGGCTATGCCGGGCATCGTGGTATTGCGGCCAGCAGATGCGAACGAGACCGCGGCCTGTGTCGCCTTCGGTATCGGACGTTCGGAGGGTCCGACCGTGCTCGTGCTGTCACGGCAGGGCCTACCGGTGTTGCCGGTGGCAGCCAAGATCGATCAAAAATCCCTCGGCGGGTACCGACTTCGCGGCGGTAACGATGTTACCTTGGTTGCGACCGGCTCCGAGGTGAGCCTCGCCCTCGATGCGGCTGATGTCCTCGCCCAAGGTGGGGTTGAGGCCGCCGTCGTCTCGGTCCCATCGCTTGAGTTACTGCGTCAGAGGCCAGACGCCGAACGTACGGAGCTCCTGGGCCACGCACCGAAGATCGCCATCGAGGCTGCGTCGCCGTTTGGCTGGTACGAATTCGTTGATTCGGTTATCGGAATGCGTACCTTTGGTGCCTCCGGCCGCAAAGATGAGGTGCTTGAGGCCTTTGGGTTCAGCACCGACGAGGTCGTTGAGACCATCAAAACCATCATTGGAGGTAAATAATGCATGGAGTACGTTCGCTCGCAAAGCTCGGGCAAAGTGTCTGGTTGGACTCGATTTCACGGCAGTTGATCGATTCGGGTACGTTAGCTCACTATGTGCATGATGTCGGCATCACCGGTCTCACGTCGAACCCATCTATTTTGGCCCATGCGATTGGCCATTCGAATGATTACGATGGGGCGCTTGATCGTTTTGTGGCCAAGGGCGTGCACGAGGCCGAGGACATGATCTACGAGCTGGCGATCGTCGACCTCACGGACGCAGCGAACCTGCTACGAGAGGCTTGGGAGCGAAGCGGTCATCGAGATGGCTTTGTATCCATCGAGGTACCTCCAGAGTATGCCAACTCGGTTCCTGAGACCATGTCCTGGGCCCGTCGATTGCGTGCGCGCTTCGATCTCGAGAATGTGCTCATCAAGGTGCCGGGCACCGAGGCTGGATGCCAAGCGATTCGGGATCTTATCGCCGATGGCATCGGTGTCAACGTGACCCTGCTTTTTGGCCTTAAGCATTATGTTGCTGCGGCGACGGCTTTTCTTGACGGTCTCGAACTTCGCCAACGCGCTGGCTTGGATTTGGATGTTCCCTCAGTTGCCTCGGTCTTCGTCTCTCGTTGGGATTCCGCTGCCAACCCGAAGCTGCCGCCCCAGCTGCAACAACAGACCGGCTTGGCCGTCATGCAATCAATCTGGGCAGCCCATCAACAGATACTTGCGACCGACCGTTGTCAGGATCTCTGCAACGGTGCCGATCGGATGCAGCGCGTGTTATGGGCCTCCACCTCGACCAAGGACCCCGCCTTCTCGGACACGTTCTACGTGTCTGCCTTAGCTGCGCCTGGAACGGTGAACACCATGCCAGAGACGACGCTGCTGGCTTTTGACGATCACGGCGAGATTTCTTCGGTGCTTGATGACGCGCTTGCTAAGTCAGAGGCGACGATTGCCCGCCTTGAAGAGGCGGGGCTCGATATCGAGCAGCTCGCTGATGAGCTTCAGGTCAACGGAGCTCAGAGCTTTACCGCTGACTGGAATACGTTGGTCGACTCAGTAGGGCGTAAACTCAAGGGCACCGCCTAAGCGGACGGTGCCAGGATGGTATCTGAGGCGTGGTTGCGTAACAACAGCGGCCAGGTACCAAACTCTTGCCTCGTGATAGCGCCATGAGTCTCGATTAGGACAAGGTCGGCGGGTTGTCGTTGCGAACCTTAGGCTTGGAGGAGGCGTGTGGCGAGAGGCTCTTCTTGAACGCTATCTCCGTCGAGTCGCACTGAGTAGGCCTGCTTGCCCGGGATCTCGGCCACTGCTTCGACAAGTTGGGTACCGTGAAAGACAAGGCCAGTGCCGTCCTCGGTGGCGTAGCCGTCGGGTAACACACGCTCGGCGATCAGCCGCTGAAACAGCGGTCGCCGACGCTCTTCGGAGTCATAGTGGACGCCATTGGAGTAGGGAAGCAGGCCGAGCCCGTTGGTGACCGGGGAGAGCCGAGGGGTGAAGGAGTCGGTCGTGCCTCCGCTATGCCAGCAGAGCGAACCCGCTGAGACACCCGCAAGGACGATTCCTTGGTGCCATGCTTGCGTCAGGACATCGTCGAGACCGTGCAAGCGCCAGAGCGCCAACAAGTTGGCTACGCTTCCTCCTCCGACCCAAACCACATCGTGATCGAGTACCCAAGCCAGGGGGTCATCGACGTTTGGCATTGGATAGAGTTTCAGCAGATCAACTGGGACCCCAGCGGCTCGCCCGGCCTCGATCATCCGAGCTGCGATAGCGGAATCGTCTCCCATGGCGGTACCGACGTAGAGCAACTTGGGTTTGCTGGCACCACTGAGTGCCAGTGCATACTTGAGCAAGGGGGCGAACGCCATCTCCGTGCGTCCACCACGCATGAGCCCACCAGAGGTGGCAAGGATCGTTGGTTCTTGGGTTGACATAGCTCTAGTGTAGGTAGCAAAGGGTGTAGGTCCCGCGGGCATACACACGTTCTAAGACGCAAGGAGGTCGTGATGGATACGCTGATGGTTCGACAGCTTCGACAAGCGGAGGCCCCACAAGCGAGTGCCGTATTGTTGGCGGCGTATCGCCAGATCTATCCCGAAGGAGAGTCGAGCGAAGAGGGTTATCTGCATTACGTCGCAGACGTTGGTGCTCGGCTTTCGCAGGTGCCAGTCCTTGGTTGCTTCCTGGGCGAGCGGCTTATTGGTTCAGTGACGCTCGTGCTTGATGAAGCATCCGAATACGCGGAGGGGCTCCAAGTTGGCGAGGCCGGCATTCGGATGCTTGGCGTTGATCCCAAGGTACAGCGTCATGGAGCGGGTCGAGCGCTGGTCACAGCCTGTCTCGATCAAGCCAGAGCTAACCAGAAGCATGCGGTATCACTACATACGAATGTACAGATGGTCCAGGCTCAGCGGCTGTATGAACGAATGGGTTTCGTTCGGGTTCCCGAGCGAGATCTCACATTACCACAGGTCAAGCTCCTTGGATATCGGCGCAGCTTGGATGGCAAAGAATAGGCATTCGATGCTACCCTGATCACAAAGAGACGAACGACGTGGGTAAGCCTGTGCGGCCATCACTCCTTTGGCTGCCTGGTCATCGGGGTCGATAACAACCGCACATCCATCAGATTTCATGCAAGCACTACAGCCTCGCCACAGAACGAAGGGATCACCAATGGAGATTGAACCAGGTTCGCTCACCTACGAGCAGCTGTTGATGGTCAGGGATGGAGTTAATAAACTCACCCTGCCAACCCGATCATGGGATACCATCAGGACCTCCGCGGCCACCGTAGCTACCATCGCTGAGGCCACCGATCCGGCCTATGGGATCAACACTGGGTTTGGCCGTTTGGCCAATACGCAGATTCCCCCGTCCGAGTTGTTGCTGTTGCAACGTAACCTCGTCCTATCGCACGCTGTTGGTGTCGGCGAGCCCCTGGGGGATGCGGTGGTGCGCATGGTGCTGCTACTCAAGATTGCAAGTCTGGCCCAAGGGTATTCAGGCGTGACACCCGAGGTTTTCGAGGCCCTCATCGACCTGCTCACCCACGATGTCTTGCCCATTATTCCGTCCCAGGGTTCGGTGGGTGCATCGGGGGATCTCGCCCCGCTGGCGCACCTCGCGGCCGTCCTCCTCGGCATCGGCGAGGTTCGAGTACGCGGATCACGCATGCCTGCGTCAGAGGCTCTTTCGCTCCTCGGGCGTTCACCGATCACCCTCCAGCCGAAGGAGGGTTTAGCCCTCCTCAATGGAACGCAGGTCTCCACCGCATTGGCCATCGAAGGACTCTTGGCCATCGATCGCGTGGCCAGAGCCGCAGTGGTAACCGGGGCATTGAGTGTCGATGCCGCAGCGGGGTCGGTCGTCCCCTTCGATCCTAGGATCCAGGCGGTGCGTGGTCATCATCTCCAGGCAGTGGTTGCGGCTGCCTACCGTACCCTGCTTGAAGGCTCTGGTATCACCCAGTGGCACCAGGACTGTGAGAAAGTCCAAGATCCGTACAGCTTGCGTTGCCAACCGCAGGTGATGGGTCCGGTCTTTGACACACTGCAGTGGTGCGGGGGAACGTTGTTGACCGAAGCTAACGGCGTTTCTGACAATCCACTGGTTTTTACTGGAACCCAAGAGGTGCTCTCTGGCGGTAATTTCCACGCCGAGCCCGTCGCTATGGCAAGTGATTTTCTTGCCATCGCCGCTAGCGAAGTAGGGGGTATCGCAGAACGCCGTATTGCACTTCTGATCGATGCAACGCTGAGCGGCTTACCGCCATTTCTTGTCAAGAATGGGGGAGTCAATTCTGGCTTCATGATCGCGCATGTGAGCGCTGCTGCGCTCGCCTCTGAAAACAAGAGCCTTGCGCATCCGGCATCGGTTGATTCGCTTCCGACGTCTGCTAATCAGGAGGATCACGTCTCAATGGCGACCTTCGCTGCACGGCGTCTAGGGCCATTGGCGCGTAACGTTGCCACGATCGTCGGTATCGAACTCCTCGCTGCCGTACAGGGCATCGAGCTAAGAGCCCCGGTCGAGACCAGCCCTCAACTCCAGCAGGTGATTGGCCGGTTGCGCGAGGTCGTCCCTCACTATGACGTCGACCACTTCATGGCGCCCGATATCGAAGCTGCAACCGAACTGGTGGCCAGCGGCGAGATTGGAGCTTTCGCCCCGTTGCCATCGCTCGCCCAATGACACTGGTCGGGTCGTGACTCTACCCTCCAAACTAAGGACCGTTGGGGAGTGTCGATGGTCCCGTTCCAATCGAGCAGAGCATGGAGTTGGCAAATGGCGTTCCGCGCTTCACCCTTAAATCGGTGTCAACGCATCGAGGTGTTGCGTTGAATGGTACTTCACTATATGTGGGTATGCAAGCACTAAAAGTGATTGTAATTGGACTCGTACGGGCGAGCGAAAGCGACATGCCTTGTTCTTCGGGACTTTCCTTGGCAAGAGCGCAAGCACTTCTGGCGCGGTCGGCTATCGTTGTGCGAAGGAGTCAAGTGTCCTGCCCCAGCGGCTGGTGACATGGGACGAGCATAGGGTCCAAAAGACGTACCAAGGAGGGTGATCGTGGCGGAGCAGGTCATCGGCAGGCCGATGAGGGTTTCGGCTCGGGAGATCTGGCTCGGTGGCACCCATGAGCTCATCGACTGGTTTACCCGCCACCCGGATGCGCTCAATGATGCGCTTGATTGCTCCATCACCACACTGGTGCGTCCGGTGAACGCTGGCCCGCGGTCCGCCGATCTCATTGGAGAGGACTCCGAGGGCGGCATCGTCGTAGTCGAGATATGCCTCACAAAGAGCAATAACGCAGGTCTTGGGCGACTGCTCACATACTCAAGCGCGTTGGGCGCAACAACCGTCATCTGGGTTGCGGAAGAGTTTAGCGCCGAACACATCGGTGCGGTGGCATGGCTCAATCGCTGCTCGATGACACGGTTTTTCCTCCTCCAGGTTCATGGTCTGCGGGGTATCGATGGTACGGTATCGCATCTGGTCAATCGAATCCTCGGTCCATCGCGATTGATTCGCATCGCCGAGTTTGAGCGCCGGACCCTGGTAGATCGCAGTGAAGAGCGCCGAAGGTTCTTTGCTCTCCTCGCTGGACATGAGAGCGCACCAGTGATGGTGCCCGCGGTCCGCGGTGCCACTTCTGTCATCCATCGATTGACTCGTCTGGCGGGAGTGACCTACAACTTCGTTGTTGAGCCACTTGAGAGTGGCGTTGAGATTCGTATTGCTGGTCCAGGAGACCGCCAGGCTGAGGCCAATCACATCTTCAACTCGTTACTGGCGCTCAGAGAGGATCTGGAGCAGGCGATTGCACCTGATCCATTGTTGTGGGAGTCGTTGGGTTCGGGACACTTTCGGATTGCCCTGATGATACCGGGGGGGTTCGAATCCCCGGAGGCCCAATGGGACGAGATCCACGTGCATCTGGTGGAATCGATGACGCGACTCCGGCAGGCCTTTAAACGATACTTGCATAATTTGGCACGTCAGTAGACTGCGGACCCGCGAGGTCTCCTCGGGGTGACTCGAAGATGACCTCCAAATTAGCTATGACCCGTGCCTCCAAAGACCAGGATTGTCATATGGACTGAAGCGATGGCGAGTGGCTTTGAGGCCGTGTGGCCCATGGTTTGAGTGCAACATCCAGCTGGGTACCAGCGCAACATGAACAACGGCCACCAGCTACAAACAATACAAGAAACATAGGTCGAGCCAGCTCACAGGATGACCTGGGTGAGCATTCGCACGACCGCTGTTAGTGGACTATCGAGCGCTGCGCAATCAATTGGCTATCACGCCGGGAGGTAGAACCCAGTCTCGCCTGGTATACATGGAGCCCTTGTTGTAATAGCGTCCTCCGGATGCCATGGTCTTTGTGGGGGCATAGTTTGTGTGCTGTGTCGACCCAAAGCTGTATGAACTGTATGTGGTATCGGTCGAAACCCTTTTGGTGTCGGAGGCGGGACTTGAACCCGCACGACCTTATCGGTCACTAGGCCCTCAACCTAGCGCGTCTACCTATTCCGCCACTCCGACGTGCGAGAATCTATACTACCCACTGCACAACCTGAGTGCTGACGCAGAGAGGAAGTTTTCCTCACCCAAGGCAGCTTCGCCTATGCGCCGACCGGATAACATACTATGAGGCCATTCACGTAAGGGGAACGCACGTGCCACTCTTAGAGATCAACGATCTGCACACTAACATCCGACTTCGCAAGGGTGAGGTGCGGGCGGTCGACGGTGTGAGTTTTGAGGTCAATGTTGGTCAGACCGTTGGGATCGTTGGCGAGTCAGGATCCGGTAAGACCATGACGGGGATGTCAATCCTCGGCCTTCTACCCACCGGGGGTTACATAGCTCAAGGGCAGATCCTGTTTGACGGGGTAGATCTAGCCAAACTGTCGCAGGCACAAATGCGAAAATACCGCGGCAACGATATCGCTATGGTTTTTCAGGACCCCATGACCTCATTGAATCCGGTGCTAACCATCGGCGATCAGATTGGTGAAACCGCTCGTTTACACCTGGGCATGAACAAGACTGATGCTGAGGCAAGAGCTATTGAAGTGCTTAACTTGGTCGGCATGCCGAACCCGAAGGAGCGGCTAACCTACTTCCCTCATCAGCTCTCGGGTGGTCTCCGCCAGCGCGTGATGATCGCAATGGCACTGACCTGTGATCCCAAGCTTTTGATTCTCGACGAGCCGACGACGGCTCTTGACGTCACGATTCAGGCACAGATCCTCGAACTGCTTGAGGACCTTAAGGAACGTCTCTCCATGGCGATGATCTTGGTGACCCATGATATGGGCGTCATCGCCGGCCGAGCCGATGAAGTTGTCGTGATGTACGCCGGTAAGGTCGCTGAATTTGCGACCTCCAAGGAGCTCTTCCGCAACCCATCGCACCCCTATACCGAAGCCCTCTTGGCCTCGATCCCTCCTCTCGAAGGAGCGATTCCGGAGCGTCTCTATTCTATCCCTGGGCTGCCGCCCGATTTGAGCACCGACCTAGTGGGATGCCGCTTTGCACCGAGATGCCGTTATGTCCAGGATCGGTGCCGGATCGAAGAGCCGCCGTATGAAACTCCCGATGGCTACTCACACCCATTTACCTGTTTCTACCCAGTGAGTGCCCCTGACCGTGTGCCCGTGAGCGTCACGCGTCGAGCGCAGGCAGGATCTAAGACTGGGCTTGAGCCAGTTATCGAGCTCGATCATGTGGTCAAAGAGTATCCAGTCACCAAAGGTGCGTTGGTTCAGCGCAAGATCGGTACCGTCAAGGCTGTTACCGACGTCTCCTTCACGATCTATCGTGGCGAGACGTTTGGAATCGTTGGTGAATCCGGTTGCGGCAAAACGACTACTGGGTCGATGATCGTCGGCCTCGAAGGTGTAACCGCTGGTGATATCCGCTTCAAAGGCAAGTCAATCATCGAACATCATGGCGCATACCTAAAGTCAGTTCGCCAGGACTTACAGTTCATGTTCCAGGACCCATACGCATCACTTGATCCTCGTATGCGGGTGAGGGAAATCCTCGCTGAACCATTGTCGATCCATCGCGTAGGGAACCAGCGCGAGCGTAATGCGACGGTGGCACGGCTGCTTCGAGAGGTCGGACTCTCGCCGTCAGCGGCTGACCGTTACCCACATGAGTTCTCTGGCGGTCAACGGCAGCGTATTGGTCTTGCTCGAGCCCTGGCGCTACAACCTGAGGTCATTGTTGCTGACGAGCCTGTCTCCGCCTTGGATGTCTCCATTCGCTCCCAAGTGCTCAATCTGATGAAGGATCTCCAAAAGCAACACGATTTGACTTACATCATCATCTCACACGACTTGTCGGTGGTCCGGTTCATGGCTGATCGAATCGCTGTTATGTATCTTGGAAAGTTGGTGGAATTGGGAACGGAGGCCGACATCTTTCAGCGGGCAAAGCATCCTTACACCCACATGTTGCTCGATGCCGTCCCAGAGGCGAACCCGGAGACCGAACTTGCTAAAGAACACGGTACCGTTCGTGGTGAGATCCCTTCGGCGATCACGCCACCATCTGGCTGTAGATTTAGGACGCGATGTGCGTACGCACAAGCCCGTTGTGCCGAGGAGCAGCCAGAGTATACCCAATACGGCGATGAGCACTACGCTGCCTGCTTTTTCCCGATGGCGCAGGCGCCACGCTTTGCCGAGGTAGAAGCCGCTGGCTAGCCTGCATGTGGGCAGCTGCGCACAGCGCGCGCCTAGAGTCATCATACGGGGGTCCGGTCAGCGAACTTGACAGAGATGGTGTCCTGGTCGACGCTACAGGGCGTTCGTCCGCATTTGCTCAATCCCACTGAACATTCTGTGTGGCGTTGGGTGATGGATGATTGCCGTTGTTGCAGCGACGGTTGGGTAGTGTACTCAAAGTTCGTAGCCATCGCATCCTTTGACAGCCGCTAAAGCCGCAGGTGCGCTGCCTTCCTAGTGGGCGGTGGCTGGGGTACGCAGCAACCACCATACGCAGGGATCGGATGGCTGTTGCTGTGCCCAACGCCTTCGTAGTCTGAACAGGTAGGGCTCGGCTATCAAACCGTCGGCACCGCTGCGGAGGAAGCCTTCCAACAAAGACAGCGGATGCGATTTTTCCTCGAGTTCGCTTGTGGTCTCCGGTATGCCGGTGACGGGAGACGTTGTTGGTGGTGAGCGACGCTATGGTGATACTGCGAGGCTTGCTGCTTAGGGCTAAGCACTTGTCCCAGGTGATCTATCGGTTCTCCTTCGATTGCATCGATGCTCAGCGAAGCTAAAATCTAACATCTACCTATGGGTGGCTGCTTCTGTTGCGATACAAAGAGACGGTCTGCGAGGTGAAGGAGAGCGCCATGACTATGCTTCGGGCAACCTCGACGTGCGACGTACCGTGGTACTCCAGCTGTGTTGAAGTCCAATGAACTCGCAGTGGAAGCGCCCATCTGAAGCCAAGGCTCTTTCACCACGGCCGCTCCAGCCTCCGTTAACGGGCCCAGCCATGTATGATGAGCATCGCCGTCGCGTACTGACTGCTCCGGGAATCTCATGCCATTGGAACGGCAGATGCAGTGCAGGTCGGGTAAGCCCTACTTCGTCGGGCAAGCCTTTGGATCCCACCAGCTGATCGGCTCAGAGGAGCGCCAGAGATTGGTGTTGGCAATCTGGCTAACAGTCTGAAGGTTACTCGTCGATGTGGAACTCGAGGAGCTCGTCGATGTGGAACTCGAGGAGCTCGACGACGAAGCCCCCGATGTGCCACTAGGGGGATCGACAGCCACCGTAGAACCGGTTGTGACAACAACATCTGCAGCCTGCGAGCTTGGACCTTGCGCCATGATCGCCTGGCCGGTGAGGGATGACAGCACCTTCTCACCCATCGCGAGATCACCGGGCCGGTAGGAGACTACTGCCTCAGAATCGTTGCCTGCATACGTGGCGTTGCCAGTGCCCTGGATCTGATATCCCAACGCGTGCAAGGCTGAGGCGGTCTGCGCGGCCTCGTTGGTCACACCAGAGCCGTTGAGTACCGATACCGTTACGGAACTCGGCTTGACCGCCTGATAGTCGGTGGCACTGGAGCCGAGGAACTTCGAGATCTGGGCAAGGTCGTTTGGCTGGTAGGGAAGAACGATAGAGCCTGGCGCCTGATAGTTGCTCGGATTCGCGAGATCGTGGAACGTACCGTTGGGGATAATCACCGGGAGCGTCGTAGTGGGGATCGACCCAGGATTGACGTGCGAGTATGTCAGCGCAAGCGAGACGAGGTCGCTCAACGTAAACCCCTGATCGAGTTTGAGCGCCGGAAGGATGGAACCGAGGAGAGCATTGGCGTTCAGCGGATTAGACAGGGCCGATGACTTCACCTGAGACGCCAGTACCCTTAGGAAGATGTGCGTACGCTGGATGCGCCCCAGGTCTCCGGTACCGTCGTATTTCCAGGTACCTGTCGTTGGATCGTAGTAGTAGAGGTGCCGAGCTCGAACGAGCGCGAGGGCCTGGGTGCCATTGAGATGCTGGCATCCTGGTTGGGTGATGTTGAGCCCAGAGTAGTAATCCTTGAGTTTGGTTGGGAAGTCGATGGTAACGCCACCAAGCGTATTGACTACTTTTTCGAATGTGTAGAAATTGAGTTCGACGTAGTGGCTAATGGGGATACCAAGGTCCTGTTGGATGGCCTTGACCAACATGGTTGGTCCAAACTTGAGATGGAGATAGGAGTCTTCAGCAGAGTTCAGGGAATCATCAACCCGCAACTGGAGCCCATGCCCGCCTGGCATTGGCATCCAAAGGTCTCGAGGGATGGAGAGGAGGTACGCCGAGTGGGTCGCCGGGTCGAGATGGAGCACCATCGTTACATCACTCCTGCCGCCCCCAACTTCCGAACAGGTGCCGAAATGGTTGTTCTGCTGCTGATAGAAGCTTGAGTACTTCTTGAGCGTACAGCGACTGTTGTCACCGACTAAGAGTATGTTCTCGGGCTTGCCGCCTGTTGCTTGCGTTGTGAGTCCATCGACGTGAACCCGCCCAATTTGATCGTAGCGATAATGCACGTAGACGTAGCCACCGATCCCCAGAATGAGAACCAAGACTAGAAAGCCAACGAGGGCGGTTACCAGACGACGACGCCGACGCAGCTTCGAAGACTTCACGACCTTCTTTTGATGTTGATGAGTCACAATGCCAACAGGCTACCAGGCGAACTTGCGCGTAGGGCTAGCCAGAGTTCAGTAGTCCTTAACGCCGCTGCAGACGAACTTCGAGGGCATCGCGCACGGCATCACCAATAAAGTTAAACGCCAGAACCGCCAAGACGATAAGGACACCGGCGGGGTAGATAAGCCACCAGTAACCGTCGTAGATATAGCTAACTCCACCAGAAAGCATCGAACCCCAGTCAGCAGCTGGTGGGGCGAGGCCAAAACCGAGAAATCCTAACGTCGCGAGCAGCAGAATCGCGTTGGCAACCGAGAAGGTGGCTTGTACAACGATTACGCCAATGGTGTTGGGAATAATATGGCGGAGGATGGTCCGCAATCTCCCGCCACCCATGATCCGGACCGCACGAACATATTCACGCGTACGCAGACTCAAGGTCTCACCCCGGACCAAACGGGCAGCGGTGAGCCACGACACGGCGGAAATAGTGATGATGAGTAGGAGGACGGTCGGGTGATAGATGGTCTCGAGGTAGAGCAAGATAAAGATGGTCGGAATGGCGAGAAGGACATCGACGATACGCATGAGGACCGTATCGACGACCCCACCGAAGAATCCAGAGATGGCACCCCAGAGGGCTCCAATGATGGTGGAAACGAGCGCCGAAATAATGCCAATGATGAGGCTATCCTGGCCGCCGATCATGAGTCGACCTAAGACATCGCGGCCGCTTGGGTCGGTCCCCAATGGATGACCAGCACCCGGTGGCAGGTTGATGTTGTACGTGGCGACAACCGTATCCGAATGGTAAAACAATGGCCCTACGAAACTGAACAGCAGCAACAATACCAGGAGGGATATGCCGAGAATACCGAGCTTGTTGTCAAAAAAAGTGCGGACGATCAGGCGGGCAGCCGAACCCGACCCGGAGACGTCGCCACCATCTGGGATCGGTCCGCCCGGAGGGTTGGCAAACGGGGCGGCAAACTCGCCCTCAAGTTCTGGATTGAGATCCTCAGTGATGGACATGGATGGATTCCTTCCTGACTCAGTAGCGCACGCGCGGATCAAGGGCCGCGTAGGCGATATCGGCAAGCAAATTACCAAGAACGGTAGCAATGGCAACGATTAAAGTGATCCCTAGCGCCGTTGGGTAGTCCTGGCTGGTTAAAGCCGTGATGTAGTCCGAGCCAATGCCTGGGAAGTTAAACAGCACCTCGGTGATCAGACCCGCAGTAAGCACTGCCGGAAGCGTGAGGCCGATGAGTGTCACAATCGGGATGAGTGAGTTGCGCAACATGTGCTTGAAAAGTACCGCACGCTCGGAGAGGCCCTTCGCCCGTGCGGTACGGATGAAATCCTGTGCAAGGGATTCGATAGCCGAAGAACGCATGAAACGTGAGTATCCAGCGAAGTTTACCAGAGCGAGCGTCGCAATCGGGAGAACGAGGCCGCTGGGCTGTGCCAAGATCTGTCCGACAGTGGAGCCTTGTGGCGCCTCGGCGGGAAATAAGTGGAAGTATTCGGAGAAGAAAAGAATGAGCAGTTCGCCTAGGAAGAACGTCGGCATGGCGTACAAGATAAACGAGACACCAGTGACAACCTGATCACTGGCCTTGTTGCGTCGCACAGCTTGGAAGATGCCGATCGGGACGGCCACGACGATCGAGATCAACAATGCAACGCCAACGAGCAGCAGCGACTTCGGAGCATCGCGACCGATGATCGATCCCACCGATTCGTTTAATTTGTAAGAGCGACCCAGGGAATGGTGCCATACGACCTGCACTAAGTAATGCCATAACTGGATATAAAAGGGCTTGTTGAGATCATTTTGCACAATGAAAGCGTGGACAACAGCAGGGGAGGCATGCACGCCCACGATAGCTCTCGCCGGATCAGGCAGCAGTGACTGCAAGATGAACATGATAACCAGGACACCGAGCACCACGATTATGGACTGAATGATTCGGCGGATGGTGTAACCAACCATGGCTTCCCCTCTAGCGATAGTGAATGGATCGCAAACGATGGCCCTGAGCTGCAGCGTAGTTGCTATCGCTCAGGACCATCATTCACAGTCAGCTTATAGTAATAGGCTAATGGTAGTTACTTAGTGAAGTACCAGTTCTCAGGTGTGAGATTGAGATACGGATTCTGGGTAACGCCATGGAGCTTGCTCGAGATCAACGAGATCGAATAGTCAGCTGATGGCTGATAGATCACCGGCAGGTTCTTGACCATGTAGTTCTGGTAGGCATCGAGAGCCGCCTGTGGGTTAGACGACGTATGGGTCGCCGCGATCAGGGTGTTGGCTTCGGAGCTATTGTAGCTACCGAAGTTCGATCCTGAACCCGTACCGAAGAGCTCACCACCAGACGGATAGTTATCCGGGCTGTACTCCCAGCCACCAGCCCAGTTTTCCATCTCCCACTTACAGGCAGCCTGACTGGGTTTGCACGGTGCAGCATTGCCGATCACCGTATTAAAGGTCGCCGAACTCAGGTTGATGGTGATACCCGCCTGCTTGGCCGCTGACTGATAGGCGTCCATCTCCTGGGTCACCGAGGTGTTCCCCGAGGCGTACTGGAGGTTCAAATTCAGCGCCAAGCCC
>JALCZJ010000004.1 GCA_022690815.1 Ferrimicrobium sp. | reverse complement strand
AATCGAGTCCTTGATCTGGACCTTCCATAAACTCTCGTACCTACGTGTCGTGGATGGGGAGAGATCTGCCCAGCCATTGTCGCGCCAAGCAATGATTGCGTCGTTGATGGTGGTCGTCGAGTTCCACCGCAACTCGGTCTCAACGATCGGTGCTGGCTTTGCCTCCTGCTCCGAGACCAGTCGAGCGAGCTCCCGTTCGGCCTGGCGCTTCGTACCGCGGAAGCGAACGTAGCGATGCTTGACTTTCCCCAGGCTGTCTCGACCCACGAACACCCGAAGCTCCCAGGTGTCCGGCTGGGCCACCAGCCGCATGCTTCCTGCCATCGATTCCTCCAACTTCAAACCCCTTGTTGGGTTTTTTGTTGGGTTTATCTTATCACAAGTAAGGCATATAGCCTCTGACCTGGTGGGCCCGGTGGGATTCGAACCCACGACCAAGGGATTATGAGTCCCCTGCTCTAACCGCTGAGCTACGGGCCCCGAGCTCCGGGGGAGAGACTCGAACTCTCAACCGCACGGTTAACAGCCGCGTGCTCTGCCGATTGAGCTACCCCGGAATAGACTTCACAATCTAGCAGGCCACCCTAGCCAACCGGTCATGTGCGCTCGTCCTCCTAGCCATCCTGGATGATTTCTTTGAGGGCCTGTGCTGACTGGTCACGGCGCAGTCGAGAAATCGCACGTGCCTCGACCTGACGGATTCTCTCTCGCGACACCCCAAAGCGTTCGGACGCCTGCTCAATCGAGTGTGGCTCCTCCCCACTGAGGCCAAAACGGTAGATGAGAATTGCCCGTTCTCGCTCCTCAAGCAAATCAAGCACCAACTCAACCACTCGGCCAAGATCTTGCGACACGACGGTACCCTCGATCGGTGGACTTGACTCGTCGGCCACCGCATCACCAAGGACCGCATCCGAACCACCCTCGGACACGGGGCTTGCCTCGAGTGAGAGCACCGACTGGGCATACTGCAGTACCTCCTCGACGCGAAAGAGCTCGATTCCGCAAGCACTTGCCACCTCGTCGAGCCGCGGCTCGCGCCCAAACTTCTGCTGAAGGTCGAGTCGTGTCTGCTGTATCCGCTGGAACTCCTGTTGCAAGGAGCGTGGCAGGCTTATCTCGCTTCGGAACTCACCGATCGCCTGTGAGATAGCCTGGCGGATCCACCATGTGGCATAGGTCGAGAAGCGAAATCCCTTGCGCCCATCGTAGAGCTCGACCGCGCGCATAAGACCAATGTTGCCCTCCTGAATCAGGTCCTCAAGCGGCACGATGCCGCTATGACTCCGCTTGGCAATAGAGACAACCAGCCGGAGGTTGGCTGCGACAAAGCGCTCCTTGGCCTCGATCAACAAACGATCCTCACGAGGAGATCGGCTATCTCTGGCTTGGAGCTCTTGGACGATGCCACTGAGGGTAACCTCGCCCTCCCTTGTCAGCATGGCCTGACGATCAAGGCTGGCAAGAAATCTCTCAGCGCCGTCGAGGTCCAAGGTCCCAGGTCTTGCATCAGCCCGTGCCGGGGACGAGGGATGCTTCTTGGGTTTTGTAGCACCACCTATGGATCGTTGAGACATAGCCAGACGAGCCGCTGCCTCCTGGTGACTTGGGCTCGCTGCATCAGCATCGGCGCTACTGTGTCTAACGGCCCGATCCCGCCTTATCGCCTCTGACGACAATGGCTTGTCATCCATAGACACCCGCACCCTCATAGCCTCTTGGTCTTCGGCCGCCGCAATCGAATGGTCGTTGGGTCGCGGCCCAGCGAATTGCGGGCCCAACCCCGCCATCCCCTCCTCAGGCTCACCGACCAGGGTCTCGCCTTCGAGTGCTGGAGGAGCGGCAGGGGCCTGGGAGGACGTCGAATTCGTTCGATCGACGGGCTTCTCGTGTCGCGATTCGTCACTCACTCATCGCTCACTTTAACTCGACGCTGGCAACAAAGCGTTATCTGCGCCAGCGCCAGCACCATCGACCAGCGGACCAGATCGCCGATCGACCAGCCAGCTGATCAGGGATCCACAGGGCTCCATGCGTGATCGATCACCCTGCAGCTCCTCGATGAGCAGCCGGATGCGTGGAACCTCTGCGATCAACAGATTCAGGCTCGATGCCGATACGTGTGCTGCCCTGGTGACTTTCGCCAGTTCAAGCTTTGACTCGCGCAACACCAGTGTCGCGATCACGTCAGCGCTCTCCTCGGTCTCCGACTGCTCGCTCGCAAGTCGGAAGAACAGCTGCAGTAGGGTCTCTGATCCTCGATCCTGAAGGCGTTGTTGCGCCTCATGCAACGAGTGCGCGCCACTGATGACCTCTACCATCTCTCGATACCTCGGGTCACGAAAGAGCTCAGGAACAATAATCCCATCGAGACCTTCGGGATCATGCACTAACAGCCGGAGGGCTTCAATGGAGGGCCGATCTACAACGACTGCCTCATCGGCCGACTCGACGAGGGCCCGCGGACGCGAGTCTTTGGGGAGCTGAGCCACGAGTTCTGAAACCGAGAAACCCGTCCCATCGGCAATCATCGCGACGTACTCCCCTCGAATCAGGTGATTAGGGTGCCGCTCAACCATCGCCAGTGCCTCGCGAGCAACCCGCGAACGATCTTCAACCGAGCCGAGATCTCCCCGCCCCAAGAGACGTTCAAGTCGAAAGCGCATGATAGGGATCGCGCACCGTAACGCCTCATACACCAACTCCGGGTCGCGCAGAGCAGCATCAGCTGGATCAAGACCGTCTGGGAGCGTCGCGACATCAAAAATGACGCCTCGACTCTCCTCCTCGGCCCATAGCCGTTCCGTCGCACTTTGGCCGGCGGCATCAGCGTCAAAAAACAAGATGATCCGTCTCGCGAACCGCCGCACGACATCGAGGTGCTCCTCCGAGAATGCAGTACCACAGGTCGCGATCACATTCGCAATCCCGATCCCATCAAGGGCGATAACATCGGTATAGCCCTCACAGACGATCACCACGCCCCGATCGACAATTGCGTTTCGAGCCCGATCGAGGTTATAGAGGGTTCGGCGCTTTCTATAGATTGGCGACTCCGAAGAGTTCTTGTACTTTGCCGCCTTGCCATCAAGCCGTTCCAGCTCTTGGGGAAGGATCCGCCCGCCAAAACCGACGACTCGCCCAGTGGTGTCGCGGATTGGGAAGGTGATCCGTGCACGCATGTGATCGACAAGGGAACCGTGCTGGTCGCGATAGCCGAATCCTCCCTCCTCCCAATCATCAGGTTCGATGCCCAACCGTGCGATCGGGAGCTGAACACGGCTCGGCGAGAGACCAAGACCAAAAGCGCGAATCGCTTCAGCCCCGATGCCCCGTTCACTGAGATAGGTCCTGGCGTCCTCACCGCGCAATGGATCCAGCAACTGGGCTTGATACCACTGGGCGAGGCGTTCATAACCGTTGAAGAGACGTGTCTTGAGGTTGCGGTCAGCCGGCGCGCCTTGCGTCGCCTCAATCACCACATGAGCGCGATCCGCCAGGTACTCCAGTGCCTCGACGAAATCAACACCCTGTGTCTCTCGAACGAAGGTGATCGCATCACCCTTGGCATGACATCCGAAACAGTAGTAGACGCCATCCTCACCGTTCACCGAGAACGAACCGGTGTGCTCCTGATGGAACGGGCAGAGCCCGACGTATCGCCGCCCAACACGCTTAAGGGCAACCGTGGATCCCACGAGGGCAACGATATCAGTGGCGTCTAAGACCCGCCGAATATCAAGCTCAGAGTAACCCACTCAACGAGCTCCTTCCCTCAGTAGCGCCTACCTACAGGCTAGCACCCTCACGAATGAGCGACTGAGCAACAGCGAGTCGGGCAATCGGTACCCGATACGGCGAACAGCTCACATAATCGAGCCCGAGTTTGACGAAACTTGCGATCGACTCAGCATCGCCACCATGCTCACCGCAAACTCCAAGCTTGATGTCTGGTCGGGTCGATCGTGCACGCTTGACCGCGATATTCATGAGCTCTACCACTCCTTCGGCATCCACCACCTTGAATGGGTTCGACGGTAAGAGTCCCTGAGCCAAGTAGATCGGCATGAGCTTGCTCTCAACATCGTCACGCGAGAATCCATACGTGAGTTGGGTCAAGTCATTGGTTCCGAAGGAGAAGAACTCAGCGATCTCGGCGATCTCCATCGCCATCAAGGCCGCGCGAGGAGTCTCGATCATCGTCCCAAAGAGCACATCAAGGTCGTCATCTGCGCCGAGCTCAGCGAGTGCCTCCTCAGCCCAAGCGTGTGCATAGGCCAACTCCTGCTTCGAGATCGTCAATGGAATCATCACCTCGACATGGGGACTTCCTCCGGCACGCTTTCGCTCCATAGCCGCCTCAAGCAACGCTCGCACTTGCATGGTATAGAGTCCCGGCTTCAGGACCCCGAGACGGACTCCACGCACGCCGAGCATTGGGTTAAACTCCCGCCAGGTCTTAGCGGCCTCAAGCATCTTCTCATCCTCAGCCGTGAGCGACCCTTTGCTCTCCTTGATGAGTAATGCATCGATGTCTGGCAAGAACTCGTGCAACGGTGGATCCAGGAGTCGGACGGTGACTGGAAGTCCATCCATCGCTTCAAGAATCTGGAGGAAGTCCGCGCGCTGGGCGACACGAAGCTCCTCCAAGGCTCGCGTCTCGTTCTCTGGAGTATCAGCGAGAATCATTCGACGAACGATAGGCAGTCGATCCTCGGCGAGAAACATGTGCTCAGTACGGCAAAGCCCGATCCCTTGGGCACCAAAGCGACGGGCAATCGCAGCATCCGGTCCAGAATCCGCGTTGGCTCGCACCGTCATGTGACCGTCGGCCAACTCATCCGCCCATTGCAACAGCAGCTCAAGCTCCTGGGGAGGCTCGGCTACCTGCAACGGCAGCCGACCCAGGGCAACCGTTCCAGCCGTGCCATCAATAGAAATTTCGTCACCCTCTCGAATCACAAGGTCTCCAATGGAGACGGTGTCGTTCTCAAAGACCAACTGGTCGGCCCCAACGACAGCTGGCTTACCCCAACCGCGGGCGACAACAGCTGCATGTGACACCAGGCCGCCACGGCTGGTGAGAATCCCATTCGAAGCCAGCATGCCATGGATGTCATCAGGCGAGGTCTCCTTGCGAACCAGTATCACATCCTCACCGCGCTCATGGGCAAGTACCGCGTCATCAGAGGTGAAGTAGACCTTACCGACCGCTGCTCCTGGCGAGGCCCCAAGACCGGTGGTGATGACGTCGTACTTGGAGGTCGCAAACTGCGGGTGCAGGAGCTGATCGAGATGGTCCGGCGAGACGCGAAGCAGTGCCTCCTCACGGCTCAGTTTGATGTCGCCCTCGTTGGTCATGGCGACCGCCATCCGCAGAGCAGCCATGCCGGTCCGTTTACCAACTCGCGTCTGCAACATCCATAGCTTGCCCTGTTCTACCGTGAACTCGACGTCACACATATCGCGATAGTGGAGCTCGAGGCGCTCGAAGATCTCCATCAACTCGTGAAACACCGCTGGAAAATGCCCTTCGAGGTCTGCAAGAGGCTCGGTGATGCGCACACCGGCGACCACGTCCTCACCTTGGGCGTTCACCAGGAAGTCACCATAAACACCCTGCTGGCCGGTGGCAGGATCTCTTGTGAATCCAACGCCGGTTCCAGAGTTGTTATCCCGGTTTCCAAAGACCATCGCTTGCACGTTGACGGCCGTCCCTAGGCGATGATCGATACCTTCGCGCTCTCGGTAGGCGATCGCTCTCGGTCCGTTCCACGACCCGAACACGGCTTCGATCGCACCATAAATCTGGACCCTCGGATCCTGGGGAAACGGCTGTCCAGTTTCGTGGGCGACGAGCTCCTTGTAAGCACCGACGAGATCACGCAACAGCTCTGCGGGAACGTCTCCATCAGACTCAACCCCAGCCCGCTCCTTGGCAGCATCGAGCAATCGATCAAACTCCGGCGAATCGATGCCCTGGACAATACGTGCATACATCGCGATGAAGCGACGATAGGAGTCGTAGGCAAACCGGGGATCATCCGTCTGTGCGGCGAGGCCAGCGACCGATCCGTCGTTGAGACCAAGGTTTAACACGGTGTCCATCATGCCTGGCATCGAGAACTGGGCACCCGAGCGCACGGAGACAAGAAGTGGATCACTTGGATCACCGAGGCGCTTACCCATCCGCTCCTCGAGTCGGGCCAATGCAGCATCTACCTCGGCACTCAGACCATCTGGCCATCCCCCATCGATATAGGCTCGGCAGGCATCGGTCGAGATGGTGAATCCATACGGAACCGGCAAACCCAACACTGAGGTCATCTCGGCCAGGTTGGCACCCTTACCTCCAAGAAGGTGCTTGAGGTTCATGGGTGCTACCTCGTGAGGATAATCAAATGAGAACACAAACTGCACGGTCGTCTCCTTACCATCTGCCTGCGCTGGAAGCGCGACGAACGGGCTGTTCTCCCTCCGCCTGACCGCTCCAGTCTGTCCCTGCCCGCTTTTGGCGGTTCACTACCCGTCAGCGACGTTGCCGAGGTATGCCAAGTGAGTATAGCCAGATGCCCTCACGGTTACTCGAACCTCCTGGCGATCGGCCGGGCTACTGCACTGATGAGTCCATGGAGATGACTCGACAGCTCGGCGATAGGAATGCGAACCTGCTCGGTGGTGTCACGATCACGAACGGTCACTGCCTGGTCCTCGAGGGTATCAAAATCCACCGTGACACAGTACGGTGTCCCAATCTCATCTTGGCGTCGATAGCGGCGCCCGATCGACTGCGTGACATCGTAGTCACAGCTGAACTCGGCTGCAACCACACCAAAGACATCTTGGGCGACACGCTGGAGTTCTGGCTTCTTAGAAAGCGGCAGAACCGCTACCGTGAACGGGGCGAGCAATGGCGAGAGTCGCAAAACCGTGCGCTCCTCCCCGCCAACCTCATCGCGATCGTAGGCCGAGAGCAAAAACGCCATCATCGCGCGGGTGACACCACCGGCCGGCTCGATCGCGTTCGGAAGATAACGCTCGTTGGTCTGGGGATCGAAGTAGGTCATATCCTCTCCCGAGTGCGTAGCATGGGCGTTCAAGTCATAGGTGCCGCGGTTGGCAATCCCCTCCAGCTCACCGAATCCCCAAGGGAATCGATACTCGATATCCTTGGTGGCCTTCGAGTAATGCGAAAGTTCGTCCTGCTCATGAGGTCTGAGCCGCAACTCATCGGCCGCGATCCCGAGCGTGCGGTACCACTCGTACCGCTCAGTGACCCAGTAGTCGAAGTAGCGATCCGCTAGCTCTGGCGGTGTAAAGAACTCCATCTCCATCTGATCGAACTCTCGAGTGCGGAAGACGAAGTTACCAGGGGTGATCTCATTGCGGAATGACTTGCCGAGTTGAGCGATGCCAAAAGGTGGCTTGAGGCGTAACGCCCGTTGTACCAATGGAAAGTTTACAAACATCCCTTGGGCCGTCTCAGGACGAAGATAGGCAACCGAGGCATCGTCGGCGACGGGACCCACAAAGGTCCTGAACATCAGGTTGAAATCTCGCGACTCCGTGAGATCCTTTGACCCACAGGTTGGGCAGACTCCGTCAATCTGATCCTCTCGCCAGCGTGCACCACAGGAGCGGCAATCGACGAGCGGATCCGTGAAACCGGCTAGGTGTCCAGAAGCCTCCCAGATTTTGGGACTTGAGAGGATGGCCGCCTCGATGCCGACAACGTCAGGGCGTTGCTGGACCATAAAATTCCACCAGGCATCACGGACGTTGCGCAACATCAATGCTCCAAGTGGGCCATAGTCATAGGTTGAGCGGAATCCGCCATAGATCTCCGCAGACGGAAAGATAAAGCCTCGCTGCTTGGCGAGGCTCACGATGGCTTCCATTCGATCGAGTTCAGGCATATCGAGAGTGTAATCGTCACGACGGGCCGAGGTGGTTCTCGGTGCTGCGATCACCAAGCCCAGCAGCCGATTAAGGTGATGGCGGCCCCGGTCATAACGGTTGCGATACCCCAAGTGATGCAATGACGCCACTCGAACGTAGCCCTCGCCCGACAACCTCCTTGACCAGTCGGATGACAAACGTCTCGAAGTCTCGACTGGGGTCAGGTTCGGCGAGCACCTCACTCACACGATGTGCAAGCACCGCCGCGCTCATCACCAGAACAGCTGGGACGACCGGTTCACCACCACAGCCCGCACATCGCGGTGCTGAGCTGGCAAAGTCGAAGCCACAGTACTGGCCTACCGACCCGCAGAGGCCACAGGCGGCCAAGTTTGGAGCATAGCCCTCGATCTCGAGCAGTCGGAGCAACAGAGCGCCCAAAAGCGTCGGTCGCGGCTCATCCAACATCATCGCTAGGCCGCGAATCATCAGTGCGTACACCGTCGGGTTGGGATGGCGATCGAGCGTAAGGCTATCGATGGCCTCCAGCCATTCGAGTGCCGAACCAAACTGGCTGGGATCTACCCCAGCGCGAGCCATGTTGGCCTGCAAGAGTGAGGCTTGTTGGATGACATCGAGCTCACGACCTCGATACAGCAACAGATCCAGCTCGCTGGTCGGTTGCACCAGGCCTGAGATGCGGCTCTTGGGTCCTCGCACCCCCTTGGCCACAGCTCGAAGCTTGCCATGACCGAGGGTGAAGAGGTTGACGATCCGATCCGACTCACCAAGTGGCCACGTTCGGATGACCACTGCCCGATCTGAGTACGACTTCATCGATTACGAAACCGCTGTCGACGCCCACCGAGGACTAAGAGTCCAATCAACACGACGACCAGAATCATCAGACCACCAAGCTGTGCCGCACCACCCTTAATGGCGGCCGCAGCCAGAAACAGCAAACCAAGCCCAATGACCCACGCGAGAATTCGAGCGATCACATAGAGCGCCTTCATCGATTGCGTTGCTCCTTTACTCCCCCATAGCGACGTGATCTTCCCTGGTAGAGCCGGACCGCCTCAAAGAGGTGTTCACGGCGAAAGTCCGGCCAATACTCATCGACAAAGACGAGTTCTGAATAGGCCAGCTGCCAAAGCAAGAAGTTCGAGATCCGATACTCCCCGGAGGTCCTGATCACCAGGTCCGGGTCCGGCATCTCAGGTTGATAGAGATGAGAAGCGATGACCGCATCACTCACCTGACTCGGTCGATAACCTTCGGCGACGATATTTCTGACCGCATCGACAATCTCAGCTCTCCCGCCATAGTTGAACGCCATCGTCAGTGTCAGTGTAGAGTTTGCCTCCGTGAGTGCCTCCGCCCGATCCATCTCGCGCAGCACCGATCGTGGGACCCGCCAGTTACGGCGCCCAATGAAGCGGATACGCACCCCAAGGTCGTTCAGCTCGTCACGTCGGCGCCGCAAGAGGCCCCGATTGAAGTTCATGAGGAAGCGCACCTCGTCGCTCGGTCGACGCCAGTTCTCCGTCGAAAAGGCATAGACCGTCAGCCACGAGATACCGAGGTCAAGTGCCCCATAGACGGTGTCCAGCAGTGCCTGCTCACCAGCCGCATGCCCCTCGGTGCGTGCGAGTCCAAACTGCTCTGCCCATCGACCGTTACCGTCCATGACACAGCCAACGTGACGTGGGATCTTTGTCGGATCAATGCCCTCGATCATGGATCCCGCCGCAGTCGAGACGCAAGGTGCTGGCTCATTGGTTGCCCAACCGCCGCCATCCAGAACTCGATGACGAGTTCGTCATCGTCAAGGGTCAATACCCGTTGGGTCGTCTCCACCGGCTTCGCGGTTTTGGTGGCCGCAATCTGCACCGAAGACAGACTGGCCACTACACATTGACCCTTGAGAACAATCTGACCGGCGAGTGCCTCGCTGATCCCGGTTGGCTGAGCCACCACCAGCTCGATCCGATGCTGGTCCGGAAACCGGAGGTACCCGGTCTCGACATGGAGCGCTGCACCATCAAGGGTCTGCGTCATCTGGCGATAGGTCAAAAACGCCCGTCCAACATCGAGAACCTCGACCGTCTCGATATACCCAAAGTCGCGAATGGTCGGGTACCAACCTTTGCCCTCGCCTACCCAACGACCAACTATCGCACTACGAAATTCCATGCCCCTCCGAACACAACACAAAAGCGAGCTTAGCGTCACTTGCGCTGTTTCACAGGCCCGAGAACCTCCGCCGGTGCAGCGTCGATGACAGAACGAGGCGATTGATGTCCGGTATCACATGCCAGCGACCATCGCATAACCGGAGCATCACCACCGCTCTCGTTGGCTCCACCACGACAAGGGTCTCCTAGCGTCGCGACGCCAGCAACGACCCCCAGTACGTGCCGACGTGATCGATCACGTTATGGTCAAATACCTACGCAGGCACACCCTTGTGCCCCACGACGAGGGTGGGTGGCCACACAACCACGTGATGGCGGGCTCTTGATCAAACTAGGCACCACCAACCAAGCGCTTGAGCACAACCCGAGATCCTCGAGGTGGGTATCACCATCATTCGATTCAGGGTTTCGCCGAAGGCATCTCGGGTTCTGTCGTTGCATGGTGATGGCTACGCCTCGATGTGACGAACAGCAAAGCACCGCGCAGGCTGAGCCCCGATCGATGAAGAGACGTCTGCCCGAACCTTCTCTGGGTCGACCGTGAGCCAGCAGGCCTAGCCTAATCCCAAACGCTTGGACGTGGCAGCGGGCCGACAACTCGACGCATGCGCGGCCATACGTCGTCGCCAGTGATGGCTGCGGGCCTGATCGATTCGAACTTGGGCGATTCGAACTTGGGCGATTCGAGCTTTGGCGATTCAGGCTTGGGCGATTTAGGCTTGGGCGATTCAGGCTTGGGCGATTCAGTTCTGATCGGTGTTCAGAGCTCGAACTCATCAAGTCTGCGCGAGTCTCGGCTCCACTCCTTGGCCACTTTAACCTCGAGCTGTACCCGAAAACGACCTCGCAGCCGTCGATTGACACGGTGGCGCACCGACCGGAGTCGGGCCCCGCCCTCGCCGATCAGAATCCCCTTTTGGGAGGTTCGCTCCACAAAGATCACCACCGGCACCTCGTCGCTGTCGTCATCCCAATCGATAACCCGACACTCGATCGAGTGCGGCACCTCATCACGAAGACCATTGAGCAGCTCATCTCGGACGATCTCAGCGATCCAAATCCTTAGTGGCAGGTCGACCTTGGTCTCCGGCTCGTACATCGGGTCACCTTCGGGAAGGTAATTACCAAGTACATCACGGAGCTCCACCACCCCCGTGCCCTGCTTAGCAGAGGCGAGGAGATAGTCTGCCAACGGCCAGGCCGACAGCTCTTGGAGCTTGGGCAAGAGAGCGGTTGGGTGGACAAGATCAATCTTGTTAACGACAACGAGGTCCTGCGGTGTGAGTTGATCGAGAACGCTTCGCTCTCGCTCACTCAACGGTTTGGCAGCATCCAAGACCATCAGCGTAACGTCAGCCCCATCCATCTCCCCTTCAGTAACTGCGAAGAGCCGTGCAGCAAGCTGATCTCGACCGACGTCGAGTCCAGGGGTATCCACGAGCACCATCTCGACCTCGGGTTCTCTGACGATCACACGAACCGCGCGCCTCGTCGTGTTCTTATGCCAGGACACCGTCGAGAGCTGCGCTTGGGCGATGGCGTTGATCAGCGAGGACTTACCCACGTTGGTGCGCCCGACAACGGCTATGAAACCCGAGCGCATCAGCCAACCTCGCCAGTCACGCCAGGATCGACCACCGGCGCGATCTCAACCTTTGCAACCCGATGACCGGTGACGTGGAGAACGGTGAGCCGGTATCCAGCCACCTCCACCTCCTCGCCGGCCGAGGGTAGATGCCCAAGTTGACCGGAGATGAGACCACCAATGGTATCCCAACCACCTTCGGGGAGGTCAACATGCAGCAGTTCTTCGAGATCGTCGATCGAGTACGTACCCTTCACCTGCACCGCTCCATCCGCTCCGGGAATCACCGCGTCGTCTTCGGTGTCGAACTCGTCTGAGATGTCACCGATGAGCTCTTCGATCAGGTCCTCGAGCGTCACAAGCCCAGCCGTTGATCCGTACTCATCGACCACGACACTGATGTGGAACTTCCCGACCTTCATCTCCCGCAAGAGATCGGCAACGGGCTTGCTTTCAGGGACAAAATGCGCTGGACGCATGTGTCTCCCGACCGGCTCGTGAACCGCCTCTTTGCGCTCAAGAGACAGGAGGTCCTTGGCTAAAAGAATACCAACGACGTTATCGATCGAACCGTCATACACCGGCAGCCGGGAACGTCCCGCCCGGATGATGACAGCGATGGCATCTTCAACCGTCGTTGTCGCCTCGACGGCGACGATATCAGGACGAGGTACCATCACCTCGCGAGTAATGGTGTCACCGAAGTTAATCACCGAATGGATGAGCGCGCGCTCTTCATCCTCTATGACGTCACCCTCCTCGGCTGCATCCGCCATCGCAAGCAGCTCCTGCTCGGATACAAAAGAGGTAATGATCCCACGGCCCGGTGTCAAGAGCCTGGAGAGTCGCGCCACCGCTGATGCGACCACCTTGATCGGCCAAAACCTCACTAAAACCGAAACCAGCGGCGCCGCAAACAACGCACTCTCATCCGGCCGCACCACCGCGATGTTCTTCGGCACGGCTTCACCAAGCACGAAGATCACCAAGACCTCCACGATGGTGGCGACCACCACGCCAAGTGGGCCAAACAGGTGATCAGCGATAATGCCGACCAACGTGGCCGCGACCAACTGGGCAACGAGGGTGACAAAGAGCACGGTACTGAGATAGGAGCCGGGATCTTCAACCATTTGGGCGAGACGCTTGGCTCCTCTGCGCTCCTGTTCAACCAGTCCGAGGGCCCTGATTTTCGAGGTGCGGGTCAGTGATGTCTCGGCCAAGGACATGACGGCCGACAACAGCACCAGGAGGATGATTACTACCAGTGCCCAGGTGTCTTCGGTGTTCATCTGCTCACCTACTCACTGGCTTCGCTATGTCGATCGCGTTTGAGTGGATGGTAGAACTCAGCCAACAGTGCGTCCTCTCGAGCCTCCATCACTTCAGCCTCGGCATCGATCTCGTGGTCCATCCCTTTGAGATGCAGGATTCCGTGCACCAGCAGCAATGCCAACTCATCCTCAAGTGAACCATCGTGTCCACGATCCCCGCGATGCTCTGGGGCATACCCTGCTGCGATCGATGGACAGATCACGATGTCTCCAAGCAGCGCGGGTCGCTCTGGCTCAGGCGAGGTCGGCATGGGGCGCCGAGAGTCTACGGCGCCACCGTAGGTCGGTTCGTCCTCTTCAATCGTGAACGAAAGCACGTCAGTCGGTCCACTGACCCCTCGAAACTCGAGGTTCATTGAGGCGATGACGTCCCGATCAACAAAAATCACTGAGAGTTCGGCTGGCCGAGCACGGTACTCTCGATTGGCAATCGCCTTAGCCAGGCGATAAACCAGATCCTCTGCAATCGGGACGTCATCCTGTTCGTTGGCGACAAAAACCTCTAACTCACCACTCACGATCTCGCAGCCTCCGCTTCGCTACGATCATAGGCATCAACTATCGCCGTGACGATCGGATTGCGCACCACATCTCTGGAATCGAGACGGACGAAAGAGACTCCCTCGATACCGGACAACGTTCGCTCGACGTCCATGAGACCGGAGCGACCGCTAGTCAGGTCGATTTGGGTGACATCACCGGTCACCACCGCCTTTGAACCAAACCCGATGCGTGTTAGAAACATTTTCATCTGGCCAGACGTCGTGTTTTGGGCCTCGTCGAGAATGATGAAGCTCGAGTTCAAGGTTCGGCCTCGCATGAAGGCCAGCGGTGCCACCTCGATGACTTGGCGCTCAAAGAGCCTGGTGACGGTTTCGGGGTCCATGAGATCGTAGAGTGCATCATAGAGGGGGCGTAGATAGGGGTCGACTTTTGCGTTCAGATCACCAGGTAAAAAGCCAAGTCGCTCGCCAGCTTCAACCGCGGGTCGAGTCAAGATGATGCGATTGATCCGCTTCTCCTGCAGGGCGGCCACCGCCAGGGCAACCGCGAGATAGGACTTCCCGGTTCCCGCAGGACCGATGCCGAAGGTAATAGTGTTAGCGCCAATCGCCTCGACGTATCGACGCTGTCCGATGGTCTTTGGCCGCACCGGTTTACCAGAGCGGGACCGAGCAAGCTCGACATCGGTCACGTCCTTGGGACTCGCCTCGGCCTCGACCATGTCAATGGCACGTTGCAGCGTCTGAGGCTCGATGGCGTCACCACGATCCGCAATCGCCAACAGCTCGGAAAACAGTCGAATCACAACAGTCGCGTCCGGACCCTCGACGGTGATCTCGTCACCCCGAATGAGAATGCGAGAGCGTGTAAACGCACGCTCAAGAATCCTTAGGTGCTCATCGTTGCGCCCAAGGACAGTTAATAGTGCAGGTGGGCTCGACACACGCAACCTACCCGACATCGATGCCACACTTGCGTTGGCATCAGCCATAGTCAACTTCTCCTCACTCTCCAATCCTTGCATCGATCCTTCTCACAATCCCTCCTGGCCCTGCCGAAGCGCTCCTCATTCGCACGAATCGCCACATCCACAATCAAGGTGTGCACCTACTGGGGCGATGGCTACCTCATGACCACTGCGAGACGACCATCGAGCGACGGTGCGCCTGAAGGCGAGAATGTCACCTCCCAATTGATATTCGCCCTGACCGAGATCGAGGCCACGACAGCCGAAAACGAGCTGACGAGTCGCCAGCGACGTGCTATGCGGCGGCTCGAAACCAGTACCTTCGACGATCTGCTCGTTCATCAGCATCGCGTCCGTCTCCGCCTGTACTCGCACGAGCTGTTGGGCACGATTGATGGGTTTGGCCCGGGCACACTCCGACTGACCACCGATGACCGATCGCCATATCTGATTGCCACGGAGCACATCGACACCGTCGAATTCCTGGCTGCGCAGCTGACTCCAGCGCTGGGCTTGGTCTCGTTCGCCACCGAACTCGAACAACTGACCAGCCAAGGGGCGTGCTGGATAGTCGACACCAACGGACAGACCCACCGGCTGGATCACGTCATCGCACTGGCCGAGGACTACCTGTATTACAGGAGTCATCGCAACGTCTCTTGTGCCGTGCGGCTCTCACGTATTGCCTTGGTCAGCCCAGGACTCCCGATATCACCATAAATCTCAGCACTAGCCTACCATCTGGCGACTTCACCACATCGTTAGTTTGGATCGCCGTTATTGGAAGGCTTCCTTTGGTTTACACTGGGGCCCGGTATGCAAGACGACGGCGACGGTGGGCGACGACACACCGGCTGGCTAACCAGCGACCGGGTCCTGACCTACTTGACGAGAATCCGCCTCGTCAAACTGGTATAAATGCCGCAGATCACCAGGGGCGATGCGACTGCGCTCGACGTAGTCGTCGAGATCCCCATGCTTGAGACGAATGTTGCGACCGATCTGATAGCCCACCAATTGCCCCTCGTCGATCAGGCGGTACAACGTTCGCAACGATACGCCAAGCCGATCAGCCGCCTCTTTCGAGCTGAGCCACTTACCTTCTACCACCAAGTTCCTCCATCTACCACAAGATATCATAGTTCATCAGAGGATGACTTGACACCTCACCGGACGCAACGCTACGATCCTGAGGTGCAAGGACGCACACGCACCGTTCGTTAGGCAACGTGAACAGCGATCCCGACGTAGCCGCTACACAAGGATCGATGCCAGCTGATGGTGCGACGAAATTCAGGGAGGAAACATGCAGTCAATCGATACCCCGCCACGCCCAAGCCGCTCGCGGTGGAGGCAACGAACAAAGCCGCGACGGATTGGCAAGAACCGCATTGACCCAGCTCGACTACGGTTCATCGGGCTCATCACGATGCTCGCGATCGCGGTAGCTACACTTGGCGCCTCACTGGTGCACGAAGCAGAGCGCCCCCCAACCGCCTGGGTCCCCGTCGCCAAGGTCGCGATTCCACCGGGCGAGGCTCTGTTGCCCCAGGATCTGGAGCTACGCAAAACGGTGGTACCATCGTGGCTTGGCCAGCACGTGACACAGGACCCTGAATCGCTCATCGGGACGATCGCAACGGTGGCGATCGACCCAAACGAGATCATCGAGTCCACGATGGTCAGCCACTCTGCACCGACGCCTCCCTTGCCGTTGGTCACCGTAGCGTTGACCAACACCTCGATCGATCCGGCCCTCATCCAAGCAGGAGACCGCGTCGACGTCATCGCCACCTTTACAGCCCCCGGCGGCACGGCCACCACCGAGGTGCTCGCAGCCGACGTACGGGTGAAGTCCTTAGTGACTACCGACCAGACGTATCTCGTCACCGTCAGTGTGACCCACCTCGAGACAGCTTTGGCCATCGACCAGGCGGAACAGGTCGGCAAGGTCGCCATCGTCGGGGCAACGGGTGTGCGAGGCCATGATAGCCTCGAGACCTACCCTCCTGTTGGAGTACCACATGTCGGATAATCCGACTGTCGCGATCATGACCGACGATGCCATCAACGTCATGGCACGACTTGCCTCGGTCGCCGACCAGCTCAACATCGTCTGTCTTTCGTCTCCAGGTGAGTTGACAGCGCTCCGACAGATAGGGATCGTCATCTCCGATCAATCGGTAGCTTGTTATCCGACGATTCGACCCGAAGAGGTCCTTGCGATCAATCCAACCGATCTCGTCGCACTCGCAATTAAACGGGCGACTGACCGAACAGCAACAGCTTGGGCCCACGATCGACTCGCCATAATCGATGACCCAATCACCGAACCAGCACCGCCGATGCGATCGTCCACCGATACCACAGCTGCGTCCACAACACAGCCCGCTCCAATGCCAACAAGTCAGACACCAACGATCAGTCCAGGAGCATTGGATCATGGTGCCTACAGTGATGAGCCCAAGGTGGCCCAAGCGCTCGCACCAACTGATGTCTCTAAGCCCGTCGGAGGTGCCGTTGATCGAGGCGAAGACCAACAACCCAGTGACCACAACCATCGCCAGCAAGCTCTGGGCTCCGATGACGCTGTTGCCCCTATCGCAAACCAGCCCAAGCTCGGTTGTCGTGTCATCCCGGTCATCGGAACTGACCCGAGCCTGAGTGCGGAGGTGAGTTGTCTACTTGCGCAACTCTTTGCTCAAGACGCCACGCAAGAGCCCGAGTGTGGTCAGACCATGTTGGTCGAACTCGACTCACATGGCTTTCAGCGGCTCCTTCACGACACGCCACTTGAGGCCCCTTCAATCGCCGATCTCCTACATGGCTCAAAGCCAGCAATGGATGCCATTGGTGAACCCGTAACCACCCGCGGCTACCGGCTCATTCCCCAGCCGCTACGGCGCCGCCCAACGATCCAGTGCAATCTGGATCGCGTCGATCAAGCCCTGACGATGGTCGCAACAGCAGCCACAACGTTGATCGTTCCATGTGCCGACACCTTCGTAACTACCAGGGCCGGTGACCAAGCAAGCGAGTTAGACCTCTTGGCCGAGGGTCTAGTCGGCGACGCTTCGGTGCTTGTCCTAACCGCTCGAGGGGGCCTCGCCTCGATGTACGGGTTGGTAAACCTCGTGCGCGACGCTCTTCGACACTTCACCAAAGTGCGAGAGATCCTCCTTGGAGTAACCGAACCGCGTGGACCGATACGGCGCGGCCGCGAACTCCACGAGCTCCTAGAAGAGGCAATCCCTGAGGGCATCGCCCAACTGCATACCCTCGAGATCGTGACGCTCCAGGGTTTGGACCTCGACGACTACCATCACGGGGTGCTCGCCTTCCCCGGGCAATCGCTAAGGCCGCTGCGTTCGTTCGTCCACCGGGCCCGTGAGCTACCGCTCGTGGTACCCAGCCTCAAACCAGACCTTGTGGCCCACCCCTACTACGAGCGCATAGACCCGCTGCTGGACTTCTTTGCCAACGTGGAGGCCTAATGCGCTCGAGGGTATACTTCGTCACCATCGAGCCCAAGCTCCCCCTCTTGGACCAAGAACGCGATGGTCGCCAATGTCGATGCCCGTGCCGACCAGGCGACAACCGGGTCTTCGATGCGACCGTAGATCTCCTGGGTGAGTTCAGTCGCCTTGGTGGCCCCGCCCTCGATGAGCGCACGAATCTGGTCGATACGCTCCAGCCGATGGGATCGATAGTAAGCGATCACCTGACGGCCAAGCTCTGCCCCCATGGTTGGCCCATGGCCCGGCGCGATCAAGGCAAATTCAACGCCGTCGACAACGTTCAACGAGTTCAGGTAGTGACGCAGAGACCCGTCGGGGTGCAAAATAGCTGTCGTGCCTCGGCCAAGCAGATGATCTCCGCTCATCAAGACTCCGTCACTGCTGATGTAGCTGACCGAATCGTGGCTATGTCCGGGGGTAGCAACGACATCGATGCCACAGGATTCGAGCAGAGACTGAGCCACGGCCGAACTAGGCATCTCTTCGGCCATGATCAATGGCGCGCGAAGCTCCGAGGCAGCCATCTTAGCGAGTGCCGCATGATCCGGATGAGCATGGGTGGTAACGACCGCCTTGACATCAAGCTGACGGGCATTCACCTCATTGGAGATAGCGCTAAGGTGCTCCAACACCTCGGGACCAGGATCGATCAGCATCGCTCGTCGCCCTTCGATCGCTTTGACCAAGTAGGTGTTGGTTCCATCCAAGGTCATCGCCGACGGGTTTGGGGCAAGAATGCGAACCACCAATCGACTGATCTCGGTGACCCCCACTGGGACCGGGGGGACATGACCAACTCGTGGATCGGCCACCTTCTCCAAACTCACTGCCCTCCTATCTTCTTGTCTCTCGATGTCGTCTTGGATCAAGCCAACCGTTATCGCATCTCGGAGTCAGGCTGTCTCAAAACCAAGTGTTACCCCGGTGGCGATCAACACGCACCACAACGGTTCGTGGCTTGTAAGCCTCGCATCCATAGGCCATACTATGAGCGGGTGCAGGACGCATCCGTTAGAACGTGTCCAAGGAGGGAACGCAACAATGCGGTCGATGACCAACGATGCTGACGAGTTGCTTGGTCGCTGTGCTCTCGTGGAGGGCCGAGTCCAGGCGGTGGCGAAACGTGAACACCTCGACCCCAATGACCGAGCGAGCGCGCAGCGAATCTACGCGCTCGCTCGGTCCGAGGCTGAGAACACGTCGCCAACCCTAAAGCCTTCAGAGGCACCTGGCATCGACAGCGCTCACTACATCGCCGACTATGTGACCCGTAGCATGCTCGGTGCAGGCCCACTCCAGCCGTTACTGGAAGATCCACGGCTCGAAGAGATCATGATCAACGGGCCAAGAGACATCTTTGTCATTCGTCAAGGGGTGGGTCATCTGCGCTACCCGGAGGGCTTCTATCACGACGCACACCTTCGTCGAATCATCGAACGGATCGCAGCTAGCTCACCGGGCTCAAGCAGGGTACTCGACCCATCCGAGGGTATTCAAGACATCAGCTTGGCCGACGGATCTCGTCTCCACCTTGTTCACCCTGAGCTCTCCGCGAACGGACACTTGCTAATCAACCTCAGACGTGTGGCGCGCCACCGGACCCAATCGGATTCACAGCTACCGTTGCACGACTTCCTTGTCGAGGCCTTAGACCAAGGGGCGACGATCCTCATCGCTGGGCAACCCGGATCGGGCAAAACCACGCTAGCGCGGCGGTTGCTTTCACAGGTAGAGCCTCGGAGCCGCGTGGTGATCGCCGAAGAGGTAGCAGAAACGGGAGTCGATCTGCTCAACGTTGCTCACCTGCAGACGCGCAAGGAACGACGCCAGGTTGTCGGTGTCGACCTTAGGACGCTGGTTGCGGCATTCCTACGAATGGCACCGACGATAGCAGTGGTTGGCGAAATTCGGGACAAGGAGGCTCTATCCTTCTTGCTAACGACCACCAGCGGCGTTCCAGGCTTGTCAACCATCCACGCTCGCGATGCACGCGGAGCCTTGACCCGACTACGCCTGCTTGCCGAGCTGAACACGACGGCCATGTCAAGCGCCTCGATGAGCCAACTGATCGCCGACGGCATCGACATCGTCGTCTATCAAGCCAAGGTTGAATCCACGTTCCTCATCACTGAAATCGCGCTGGTAGAAGATGTCGTCACGGCCAACGACCAAACCAACTTCGTAACCATCCCGGTTGACATCCAGGGGGGCGGCTTTGTCTCCCCGATCCCTCACCACGCCCGTCTGTTCCGTCGATACCCAGGACTGCGAAACGTTGGCGCCGTGCACCCGGTGGCTGAGCTCGCATGATCACCATCATCTGCTCTATCATCGTCGCCGCTGGGGCGCTCGTCGAGCTGGGCCACGTCGCGCCTCGTCGACGCAAGGCTTCGCTGCGCATCCAAACGGTACCGATGTTGCTGATGGTAACGATTATCGGCTTGATCGTGTCACCCGTCATTGGGCTCATCACGGGTGCTGCGGCACTCATCGTCGTGATCGTCAACACCTCGCACGCAAACGAGCAATTGGTCTTCTCTCTCTCCAAAGCTTGGCCGACGGTCTTAGACGAGACGGCAACCCGGATGGCAAGCCTCGGCGACGCGTTACCAACAGCTTTCTTCGCTGCGGCGGCGTCGTTGCCCAAACCCCTCGCGAGAGCGGTCGACGAAGGTACGAAACAGTACCAACTCACCGGGGATTTCAGGGTTGCCCTCACGCCGTTGATGGCACAACTCGCCCCCGGGGCTTCGACCGAGACGGTGCGTATGCTGGCAAGCTTGGCTCACGCTAGCGCGAGCGAGACCCAGGCAACACTGGCCCAACTTGGGGACCGCCACCGAGAAGATCACAACCTTACGACCGAGCTACAGGCCAAGCTTTCGGGTGCTCGACTGGCACGCGCCTTTGTCGTGGTTGTTCCCGTCGTGCTCTTCCTGATCGGGATCGTTATCGGGGGAGGTATCCACTCCTATCTCAACCGGCTTGGTCTCACCATGGGTGCGATAGCACTGGTCATGATCACGCTTTGCTGGCTGTGGGCTGATCGGTACCTGACGCCGTTGGACCAGCCCGAGTCGAAGAAGCTCTACGAGTCGCGTCTCTTTCACCTCATGCACTGGTTCGCCCCATGATCGACCGAATGATCCTGCTCATCTCCTGCGGGCTCGTCGTGGCCCTCGCTGCCAAGCTCGCTAGCTTACAACCGACTAATCGCCGTCACGAACGTCTCCTGCGTCACCTACGGCCGGCTGGGGAGCGTCCCACATCAACAACCCGGCCTGTGCTTGACAAGCTGGCCACCGGCTTGCGTAGCGAACTTGCGGTGACGCTGGTGCCACAGACTCCGGCGCAGTATCTGGCAACCATTACCGCCAACGCAACCGTCCTCACCACAGCATTGCTCATTCTGGTCGAGCTGTTGACACCGGACCCGATCTTCATTTTTGTCACCCCCCTTTTCTGGCTCATCGCCGTCGGTCTCCAACGACTTACCCTGCTGGCCGCGGCTCAACAAATGCGTACCTCGCTACGCGACGAACTGCCCCTCCTGCTGAGCGAACTCCAGATATCACTGGAACGTGGTAACTCGCTGACCACGAGTCTGATCGGAATCGCCGAAACAACCCAGACGTCATGGAGATCCCACCTTGTGCGCTGCGCCGCCTCACTCGTTCGCGGTGAGGCGGTTGCCAACGTACTCACGGAACTGGCCACGCTGGCCGGAATCCCCGAGGTGCGCAGGGCTCTCGAACTCCTTGCACTCTCCTGGCAACATCAGGTAGCCCAGAAGTTGATCGCACAACTCCTGGTCCAAGCGAAACTCGATCACCACAACCGCTTGATAGCAATCGCCGGCAAGCGTGAACAGCTGATCTGGATTCCCGTCGCCATCGCGACGCTGATACCCGGCGTGCTTTTGGTGATCGTCCCCCTTGTCGGATCACTGAAGCTGCTCGCGCTACACTGAGGCCATCGTCCAAAGACAAGCGACCCCCCAATCTGGCCAACGCTCACCCTCCCCATGGCAGCGATCAGATCGAATGGACCAGGCAACCATATCCACACAAGACGTGCCACGCTGATCAATAATCTCGGTCAGCACATAGGGCCCTGTTCCAGCGGGCCCGAGATGAGATGTCCGAGCGATGGCGCGCTTGTTCACCACAGGCACCACCCAAGCTGAAGAGGTCCGAGTATTGTCATGGTCGCTCCAGCGCCGTATTCGTGACCCACGTCACGGGGCTCTCATCATCACCACGACTCCGTGGTATCAATGTCCCCAGACGGACCGTGGGGTCAATACCCCATGACGGTCCGAGGGCCAAAATATCGGCTGCTACCATCGACCACGGTTGTCCAAGCGCTAGCAAGCGTTAGGCTTTCCCTGCGATCACATCACAAGGGGGAATCATGTCGAGCAAAAACGCATACCTGGACTACTCCAGTCGATCCGACCGGCTAAGTGGCGGGGCCAGGCGCATCCCGATCTCCACGCCCATCGGCAACTTCAATGTTTGGACCAAGCGCATTGGTAACAACCCTGACCTAAAGGTACTGCTCCTGCATGGAGGTCCTGGGGCCAACCATGCCTACTTTGAGGCCTTCGATAGTTACTTGCCCAACGCCGGCATCGAATACTACTATTACGACCAGCTCGGATCAACCTATAGCGATAAGCCTACGGACCCCTCACTTTGGGAGATCGATCGCTTTGTCGACGAGGTCGACCAGGTCCGCGAGGCCTTGCAACTCGATCGTGACAACTTCGTGTTGCTCGGACACTCATGGGGCGGTATTCTTGCGATCGAATACGCGCTCGCCCACCAAGACCACCTCAAGGGCCTCGTGATCTCCAACATGATGGCGAGCGCCCCCGCCTACAACACCTACGCCGAGCAGGTTCTCATGCCGCAGATGGATCAAGAGGTTCTGGCCGAGATCAAGGCCATCGAGGCGGCCGGCGACACCACGAACCCTCGCTATATGGAGCTTCTAATACCTCATTTCTACGAATACCATACGTTGAGGATGCCAGCGGAGCAATGGCCCGAACCGGCAACAAGGGGCATGGACGACATCAACCAGGAGATCTATGTGTCGATGCAGGGACCCAGTGAGCTCGGCATGAGTGCCGATGCCAAACTGGTGACCTGGGACCGTGTAGCGGACCTTGCGCGCATCCAGGTACCAACGCTGACCATCGGCGCCCGCCACGACACCATGGATCCAGCCCATATGGAGATGATGGCTGGACGACTACCCAACGGCCAGTACCTCTACTGCCCCAACGGAAGTCACATGGCACTCTACGATGACCAAGAGGTCTACTTCGCCGGCCTCCTCGACTTCCTCACCAGCCTCTGACGCTCTAGCCCACCTCCTCTGCTGCTGCGGGCTCAAGGCACGCGCCGCTTGGAATCGACCAGCCCATCAACAACGAGGATCGTCAAGCGCTGCCACACAAGATGGTCGTGTGAAGCCGTCATTCACAACGCGCGCACTGTACATCATAGAGTCAACCAGCGTGTAGCAAACCCCTAATCATTGTCCACTGAATACGTGCAATTAGTGGGCACATCCTGCGGCCTTGGGCACCTCACATAAGGCAGTTCACGATGAGATGTCAACTCGTACCAACCGGTGTCAATCGTGCATGGTTGGTTGCCGAAGAAAGAGAAAATCTTCGACCACGCATTGACAGTGACTAATTGATGCGCTACGATACCTATATTCCAAGGAAGGAGTTGTCATGCTGACAGGGAAGTCGGCTCGAGTAACGTCGGCCATTCATCACGCGATCAATCGATGCACCTTATTCGTCATCTTGTTCATCCAAAATCTTCAGCGATTATTTTGCTTGCTCATCCAGCGTTGTGACGTTGGGGATGAGATGGGTGAAGGGGTAATCTCGACTGCTATCGTCGTCATGATCATGGCGTTTCTCGCCGTGGGGCTCTGGGTCGCGTTCAAGCTCATTCTGCATAACGCGACAAGCTCGATATCGACCCAGGTCTCACAAATTGGCCAATGAGCGCGGGGTATTGCGCTCGTTGGGCCAAACCCTACCCGCTGATACAACCCCCTCACTCATCCACCTACGCAGTCGACATCATCAGTGTTCGCAGCCGCCAAGGCGGACCCAATCACCCGATTCGACCATCGGCGCTGGTACCTCCCATGATCGCGGACCCAATCCGTTCGAACCCAATCCGTTGGAACCAAATGGATATAGGCCACACGGATCTAGGGCACATGGATCTAGGGCAAATGGATCTAGGGCACAAGGTGCAGGGTCACGCGAGCGAGGGTCATCACTCATCACAGCGCTAATCGCCGGAACCATCGGTATCATTTTATTGGTCATTGTCTTCCAGTTTGCGGCCCTCACCATCGCCTGGATTCAGCTCAATGCAACCGCTGATCATGCCGTCACGCTCGCAGCAAGTGATTTAAATTCCGGCGCAACTCAGGCGATCGCAACGGCAGATTCATCTATCTATTCATCGGGGATTTACCAACATCATGACCTCCTTATCGTCTGGAACATCGTTGGACAGTCAGTGGGCCTCACGCTCCGCCACGATGCCTCAATACTCGCAATACCAACACCCATTTCAGCCCAAGCAACGGCCACCGTCAACTAACCTGGTTAACGCACGGTCACCCCACGAAGTGAGCAGACCGGAAGCAGGTTTTATCGACCTGATCACGATGTTGTTTGTGAGCGTGGTCGTGCTTGCCCTGCTCATCCCGTTCGTTCTCGGAACCGTGCGCATCGTCAGTCTCAAGCAACAGCTCGATCAACAAGCGTGGAACCTGCTGAGATCCGCGACGCTCACAGGCGTTGCACCACCCGCTTCGCTTACCATCGACGGCTATCCAGTCACCACGAGTCTGCGAGGGTCTCTCGGCGGCTGTAGCATCGCCGAACTGTCGCTGGCGACTCGTGCCACCTTGCCAGGCCTGTCTATCCTCGGCAAGGAAATCAGCACCTACCCAGTCATTGGTTCGGCGACGATCGCCACCGGCGCCTATCGCAGTCCCGACACCGAAGGATTCAACTGTGCACCAACCACCGAAGGCATCTAACGCTGGTGAGGAGGTGGGGTCGGCCCTCATTCTGTTGCCCGCCATCACACTCATCGTCGTTGTTCTCACCGCCATCGTGATCAACACCGCCGCACTCTACCTCGAACAGCACCAACTCACCGAAGTCGCCGAAGCCTGCGCACTCCGAGGTACGCGTGCCCTAGATCCAACTTCGTATTACTCACAGGGGAGGCTGGCGCTGGATCCGTATCTCGCAACCACAGATATCGATCGCTGCGTCAGTCGAGCAACCACAACGTCCACGCAGATTACCGTGTCCTTCCCGAGCGCACTGAGTCTGACCGTCGCCCTCAGCCAACCCCAACAAGTGCCGCTCATGACACTCCTCGACATCGATCGAGGCACGGTAGCTGCGAAGGCGACAGCCAGCATCGGTCCAGCGACACAATCAGCGTTGGGTCCGCTAGCAACTGGTCGCTGACGACGGCGCGACTCACCGTTTCCGATCGCCTGTCGCTCCCGGTCAAGCGACCGGGGTTCTGACGGCTAAGGTGACTGATGTGATCAACCAAGCGCGTCAACCTGTTGATGCCCACCTCAGTGAGAACCACCGCAAGCTCGTCGTCACAGCCTCGCTCGGATCGCGGCTTGGCCTATCGTGCCATGGCCCGATCGCTAGTATCGATTTGCCTGAACCATCGGTTGGCCCGACGGTCGAACTGACAACTGGCGAAACCACCTACATCATCGCGAATCGGCGCATTCCTCTCGATGGCGCTACCAACTTCCGTGATGCTGGTGGTCGGGTATCCCTAGACGGAACGTTCGTTCCATGGCGCACTCACTACCGCTCAGAAAATCTTGCGAAGCTCACGACTGCCGACTGGGGAGTCCTTGAAGAGCTCGGCATCGACATGGTTCTCGATCTTCGTCATGGGGACGAATCAGGTCTTGCTCCAACACACGCACCGTCCAGTATCGAGATCGTGCAGATCCCGATCGTTGGCAACCTTAAGGGTTTTACCGACGCCACCACAGCGCTCCTTGAAGGCAAGATCGACACCATCGACGACGCGGCGATGCGCGACATGTATCTCGATCTGGTTCACCAACATCGTGGGGACTTACTAGAGGCGTTTAAACTCTATCGTGACCATGAGCAACCCATCGTGGTTCATTGCACGGCAGGCAAGGATCGCACTGGGATCGTCGTGGCCCTGTGGCAACTGGCGATGAACATCCCGGTGCGCGACGTGCTTGACGACTATTCACTGTCATCGTTATATCGCACCTTGCCTCGCTTTGTGACACTCCGCCCGGCCTTGCGCACGGCCAATGTCAACCCCGGCAATATTCATAGCTACATCGCCACCCAGCGCGAGTCGCTCCTGGCGGCACTCGGGGCCCTTGACATTCCAATCACCTGCTAAATCCAAGGCCTAGCGCACGAGATCAACCCAGCTTGCGACAGCCTGTCCAGTGATACACCGGTACCGGTCGCCATTGTGTAGCCTCGAGCTCGCGCTCGACACTCGGGATCATGCCCACCAAGGACCCATGCTGGCGACACGGTACCGCCAGTGATCACCCATGCAGCGACTCCAGCACGCCACCACCGAGGTACAAGCATCGCCACGCTTACCTGGAATCGAGTGATCAATGACCGTCTTTGGCGATGACCCCTTTTGGCATCAGACCATCGGTCAATCCGTCCGGCCCAAACCACTAGGGTCAAACGCACCCGGGCCAGACTCACCTGGATGGGGCTAGCTGACCAATAAACCCGATGCCCCAACACGTTGACCATCCACACACGATGGCACTCGATTCTCACCAACGAGCGCTCGGACATTCTTGGAGCAGTACCGCGTCCAGCTAGAGCCTCCAAGCCAACACGAATCCACACGCCGCGCTGCCAGAGGGCTAGGTCCATCTCGCACCAGCGCAGCCAGGTCCAAACGTCCGATCCAGCTTCAGACCCCTTTACGACCACACGGCGAACTCTCCCTGGTGACTCGTTGCCTTGGAGCAACCGACCAGCCGAATGTCTCGGTGATGGCATTCCCTCCATTCATTATGTCAATTCCAACATCTGGCAAAGCTATTTGCGACTGCAATTATCGATCTTTTGGCTGCTAGCTCGAGTTGTCGCTGCTTGTCCACCCACGGCTGCAGCCGCCGTCCATGTCCAGTGAAGGGTGTAATTGACAACTTGCGACCACCCGGCTACGATTTGATTGACAAAGGGGCAACTCCTCAGAACCATACGGGGATGGGTCTGCTCGATACTACAAGGGGGAGAGATGACCGACGATGGCGCAACCATAGAGGCATTGTTTTCGGAAGGCAGGACGTTCGAGCCACCAGCACACTTAAAGGAAAGTGCAGCCATCAACTCTGAGGAAATCTACCGTGAAGGTGAGGACTACGAACGCTACTGGGCCACACAGGCAGATCGTGTCTTGTGGCGAAAGCGCTGGGATCGAGTGCTTGACTGGTCGAATCCACCTTTTGCAAAATGGTTTGACGGGGCGACGCTCAACGTCACCGAAAGTTGCTTAGATCGTCACGTTGCCGCGACACCCGACAAGGTGGCATATTACTTTGAAGGCGAGGAGGGTGACACACGGACGCTCACCTATGCCGACCTGTTGGCCGAAGTTTGCAAGCTTGCCAACGGCCTCGCATCCCTTGGCGTGACCAAAGGTGATCGGGTCGCTATCTACATGGGAATGGTTCCAGAGTTTCCGATTGCACTTCTGGCCTGTGCCCGCCTTGGGGCGGTGCACTCGGTGGTCTTTGGTGGATTCTCGCCGGATGCCTTGGCTGACAGGATCAACGACGCCCAAGCCAAAGTCGTCATCACCTGCGACCAGTCTCGACGTAAAGGACAGCTCGTCGAACTGAAGGCCTTCGTTGACCGTGCCGTAGAAAATGCATCTTCGGTTGAACACGTTGTCGTAGTCGAACGTACCGGCAACAACGTGGCAATGCAACCGGGGCGCGACATCACCTACGCGGCACTCACAGCTGACCAACCGAGCGTTCGCGAAGCAACGGAGACCTCCAGTGAAGACCCACTGTACATCCTCTACACCTCAGGAACCACCGGACGACCCAAGGGAATTCTGCACACTACCGGCGGCTATCTCGTTGGCGTCGCCACTACCCATGCTGAGGTATTTGACCTCCGCCCCAACGATGTCTACTGGTGCACCGCCGACATTGGCTGGGTGACCGGACACAGCTACATCGTCTACGGCCCGCTAGCCAATGGGGCAACCAGCGTCATTTATGAAGGGGTGCCCGATTACCCGGATAAAGACCGCTACTGGTCGATCATCGAAAAATACAAGGTGACTCAGCTCTACACCGCTCCGACATCGATTCGCACCTTCATGAAGTGGGGTACGGAGTTCCCCGATCGTCACGACATGTCCTCGCTCCGCATCATCGGAACCGTCGGCGAACCGATCAACCCCGAGGCATGGATGTGGTATCGCAAAGTGATCGGGCACGATCGCTGCCCTATAGTGGACACCTGGTGGCAGACCGAGACCGGCAACATGATGATTGCCCCTCTGCCCGCCGTCACCGTCGCCAAGCCTGGCTCTGCGACGCTTCCACTCCCGGGTATTGGAGCCGACATCGTCAACGAAGATGGCGACTCGGTCCCGTTTGGAGGCGGTGGCTACCTTGTACTGACCCATCCATGGCCGGCAATGGCGAGAAACATCTATGGGGATCCCGACCGGTTCGTGGACACCTACTGGTCACGGTTCTCAGACTCAGCCAAGGGCATATGGCGTTACTTCGCTGGTGATGGCGCCAAGCGCGATGAGGATGGCTACTACTGGCTCCTTGGGCGCGTTGATGACGTCATGAACGTCTCGGGTCATCGAATCTCAACGCTTGAAGTGGAATCGGCGCTCGTCGATCACCCAGCGGTCGCCGAGGCCGCTGTGATCGGGCGCAACGACGCAATCACTGGCCAAGCAATTGCCGCGTTTGTCACCCTGCGTTCTGGCGTTGAGGGTAACGATACGTTACTCCTTGAACTTCGCGATCATGTGGCTGACAAGATTGGAAAGATCGCTCGCCCGGCATCGATCGTGTTCACTGATGAACTACCGAAGACGCGGTCCGGCAAGATCATGCGCCGACTCCTGCGTGATATTTCGGAGCAACGAAAACTCGGTGACGTGACCACCTTGGCCAACGCTGATGTGGTCCAGGAAATCGCGAACCGTTCTCAGTCGATGCAGGCTGCCAACCAAGAGTAGGCAAGAATCGAGGACGGGCCGCCAATATCGGTAACAGGTCCCTAGTCAACTGCCTTGACGGTCGTCGGGTTTAAACGGGACACAGCAGGCAACCAGCCTGCACGAGGGGGAGACGTTAGGCGTTAGTGGGTTCATTGTAAACGATGGATATCCGGTGCGCTCGATAGAAGAGTTATTTGGGGGGGCTGTGGAAGTAGCGTCAACGCACGCATGCTGTGCATCGCAACGGGCATCACCGCACAGGGAACGAGCGCAACCTGGTAGCGCCACTTGCTATCGGGTTTGGCCCGCTGTCTTATGGGGGCGCCTATTGAGTTGACCATGAAGACTCTCGTACACAAACAGGGTCAACGAAGAGAAAAGCAAAAGTAGTGATGCAGGTGACTCATCACACTCGTAAGGGTCTTGGCATGTCTAAGAGTGAGATTAGCCGGTTGTGAAGTAAGCCAGTTGTGAAGTAAGCCAGTTGTGAAGTAAGCCGGTTGTGAAGTGAAGCTGGATTGTACAATCAACAACCGTTGCACCACAACTTCTCATTGGCATTGGATGTTGGGCCGGTAATCGATCTAAGACCCAACAGCGACATCGCGACAGATCACGAGCCAAAGAGCCACATGCACACTACCAACAACCTCAGTCTACCAACGGGCTTTAGAAAGGAGCATTGACTACGCGGGTGGGCAACGTTACAGGTCGCGTTTCATCAAGGCGACAAGCATGATAGTTCGCGATCTAGGCTCTGGCCCTATGGACAATATCAATATTAACCGTATCAGCACGGACGACATCCGTAACCACGAAGTGGGTGACGGCAGTGATGCCCAACCCAGACAACAATCGATGAAAGGACAGTAGATGTCAGCTAAGGAAACCTTTGCGGATCCCGGCCACTGGGCCGTTACCGCCTTCTCCGCCACCTCGTTGATGTTGGGTATTATTAATGCCCATCTCATCAACGCGACGGCCGTCGGAATTATCATCCCAACCGCCTTCATTTTCGGAGGCCTCGTTCAGATTATCGCCGCCATTATCGAGGTCGCGAGAGGCAGCACATTCGGCGCTGTTGCATTTGGGTCGTATGGACCGTTCTGGATCATCGTCGGACTATACCTCCAGTTCTACGCCAAGACGGTCGCCCCAGCTAGCACTGGAACTGCATTCGCGCTGTTCCTCTGGATGTTTGCTATCATCTCGCTCTACCTGTTCATCGCGTCGTTACGTACCGACGTAGTACTGGCGATAATCCTGGCTCTCTTGGCGATCACCTTTGTCTTGCTAGCACTGGGCCAGGGTCTTAACTCCACGAGTCTGACCGAGGCGGGTGGCTATACAACCATCATTTTCGCAATCCTCGGCTTCTACCATGCAGCCTCGGGGACGATTACCTCTACTTGGGGTAAAGTCCTCCTACCAGTTGGACCGCTCACTCCAAAGAGCGAATAACACACCTGCTCCATTAAACTACAACAGCTGGCTGGCGTGTATTCACTCCAGCCAGCTGTCTGGACCCATACCAACGAGCGCCAAGCCCAGATCGCGTGCTACCTGAGCATCGATGGGAATCAACATGGGCACCACGCGAACTTCACTCACGCACGGTACACCTAACCTACCAAGCGTGTCTGCCACCTATCGCAAGAACTCCTCGATCACATCCCAACCAGACAGCACACGAGCAAGCAGTCCAGTGGGTCGCGAACCGGGACGCTCGGGACAGCGTTTGCCTCCAGCGACATTCACGCACGACCATCGGGCAGGCCCAACGTGGCCACAATTTTGTCTACTAATGGCGCAATCGGGCTATCGCCAAGAACAGCGCGCAGTTGTTGGGCTGCACACAAAGCGGCTGGGGCATCGTACGCTTCGATACTGACGGCGATCTGTTCGAGAAGGTCCGGTACACCGTCATAGACCGGCAACTGATTAAGCCGACGAACAACACTCGCTCCGGTCCGTAAACCTGCCGGATCGCAGGCCCCACCCGCTCTCAATGCCCGCTCAAGGGCACTGATAACCTCTCGCTGTTGGTGACCATCCACTCAAATAGCAACCCTTGCTGTTGGCAAGTCCAACACTGACCGACATTGACGAACCTTGTAGGAGAGCACTCTCGCCACTCAATCAGAGAACCGGCGACCAAGCGGACGCACAGCTCCAACCGAATACCAGCCTAGTCAGGCTCGTCTATTAGTGCTCAAAGATGGTTAAGGGGCTGCGCAGCTCGATCAGCGTTGTGAGCACCGCCGCAAACTCCTCCACACGGCAGGCCGAGAGCCGCTCGTAGGCGGCTTCACACTCACGAGCGCCAATCCCCCAATCCTGGCCCAGACCGACAACGTCAACGCGATCATTCCCAGTTGCTTCGTCACCGACAAGACAGTAAATTAACTGGTGTAGCAGCTCTGGACGACTGCGATCGGGACAGTCAAGCTCATCGAGAAGTTCACCCAACTCCATCGCCACCCGCTTGCTGATCCGTGGTCCAGACGCCACCGTCCGATCACCAACGACTAGCTCGGCACCCTCAGGCCAAGGTCATCCAGGAAGGCGATCATATCCTCAAACGAGAGTCCCAGGACTGCACCAATGATCTTGAGATCATCCGATCGCACGGTCATGACACGTCCATTGAAATCCTGGCGGGAAACCTGGATCATGGAAAGGTAACGGCCGATGAGATCTCGCTCGGGCCCAATCATGGAGGAGAGTCGAGCAAGATCAATCGTGCACTTGACTGAACCGGTAACGCGAGAACGCGCAACACCCGCGCTGATCTGCCGCTCGAGTCCAGCCAGGTCGATGCGACTCTGATCATCGGCAATCGAAGCTACCCGATCACGATTACTTAGAGCGAAAAAATCACGCCCTGCGAGCTCCGGTGGCAACAGCTGATCGACGCCAACGTGGTAGAACTCCGCTAAACGCTGCAGACGAGGTACCGATATCGATCGCTCTCCGCGCTCGTAGGCCCCAAGGACCGAGGCTTTGAATTCTTTTTCCGAGATAGCCTCAATAGCCTGCAAAGAATATCTCTGCTGTTTGCGCACCGACCGCAACCGCTTCCCTACTTCGCGCGCGTACTCGCGCTCCGCTTGATCCATTGCCACTCCCTGCTCCATCCTGCAGAGGAAATGCGACCTCACTCTGCAAAATCGAGTATATCAGAATTTATCACAAATGCAGATCAACGATGCGCGTAATGCCGCCAAAATAACTGCACCAGCAACAGCGGCCGTCTCAATCCGCAGGATTGGTAGACCTAGACTCACTCTAGGTATCGAAGACGGTGCGGTGAACCTACCTGACTCTGGCCCGACCACCAACGTAGTGACATCACCAGGTAATTGTCCTCCCTCTGGATCAAGGATCGCCAGCCCCGGTCGCTCGACGCGAAAGTAGTCGCCGACATCAACCGGTGGGTTGACAGCTGGCAGCCAGAGCCTCTCGGACTGTTGTGCAGCCTCGAGCGCGATTCGGCTCAGCCGTCCCATGCCGGCAGTGGAAATTGTCGACCCTCCGCGTCGGTCACCATCGCTGCTCAACAGATCGATTCGATCAACGCCAATCTCAGTGAGCTTTTGGATCGCCCACGCCAGGCGCTCATTGGAGGGAACAAACATAGCGATACCGATCTGCGGTTTCGGCTGGTCGATCACCTCGATTGGCGAGACGGACTCCAACACTATCGTTGGCCGAACCGCCGTCACCTGAACCGAACGAACATGACCTTGGCCATCGGTGGCAAAAAGCGTAGCTCCGACACGCAGCCGACGCACCGTCCCAAGATGGTGACTCAGCTCCCGGGAGAGCTCCAGCGTAGTTAAATCATCGACGATGGCAAGGGGGTAATAACGCTGCACGCCAACCAGGATGCTCGCTAGGGCTTAAAGGCCGACTTGATCTTCGAGAAGATCGTGTGGTCATGATGATCGAGGACCTGGTCTCCCCTGAGCTGCGCAAGCTGACGTAACAGACCCTCTTCTTCTTCGCCAAGCTCCTTGGGCATTTGAACATCAATTGAGACCACCAAATCCCCACGGCCACGCCCTCGTCCCGAAAGCACCGGCACGCCTTTGCCTTTGAGGCGAATCGTTGCACCCGGTTGCGTACCGGGGGCAACTTCAATCGCCTCTGTGCCATCGAGACTCTCGAAATCGATGTGTGCCCCGAGCGCCGCCTGCACATAGGAGACGGGCAGCTCCATCCACAGGTCATTGCCCTGCCGCTCAAACCGGTCCGATTCAGCCACATTGACGTGGACATACAGACTCCCAGGCTGTCCACCGTGGGGCGCCGCAGCTCCTTTACCCGTCAGCCGCAGCACCAGGCCGTTGTCCGCTCCTGGGGGCACTTCGATCGTAAAGTGTCGTTCGAGTGTCTTACGCCCTTCACCACGACAATCGGGGCAGTGATCGGTGATGATCCTGCCCTCGCCGCGACAGACATCGCAGGTCATTGTGGTTACCATTCGCCCAAGGAATGACTGGGTTACACGCTTGACAGACCCACTCCCCTGACATTGGGAGCATACTGACGGAGACGTTCCAGCCCGAGCTCCCGACCCACCGCAGGTTGGACAGGTTGTGGGCATTCGCAGCGAAATCTCTTTCTGGCAACCAAAGACCGCCTCCTCAAAGGTGAGGTTGACCGTCGTCTCTATATCCTCGCCACGTCTTGGCCCTGGCGCCTCTTGTCCCCCAAAACCCTGCCCGAAGACCGTCTGAAAGATGTCCGAGAAGTTTGGTTGGAACGGACTGCCAGCACCGCCAAACGGATCACCACCGGGGCCCTGAGAGGATCCATAGAGATCGTACTGGCGCCGCTTTTCGGGATCACTCAGGGTGTCATAGGCCTCGGTAACGAGTTTGAAGCGATTTTCAGCGTCCTTGTCGCCGCCGTTGACGTCAGGGTGCAGCTGGCGGGCAAGCTTGCGGTACGACCGCTTAATATCATCGGCCGTGGCACTGCGTGTAACCCCTAGGACCTCGTAATAGTCGACCACGTTCCTCCTTATCGCACGGCGTGCGCAACCTGCGCACTCAATGCCTCAACCGCTGCTAGGGCGCGAGAGTAATCCATCCTCGTGGGACCAATTAGACCGATAGACCCAACCAACTCACCATCGATTTCGCAAGGAGCCACCACCAGCGAGCACTCATTGAGAGCTTCGAGTCCGCCTTCATCACCGATACTGACCATGCTCCCCGTCTCAATCAACGACCGGATCAGATCGACCACATGCCCATCGTGTTCGAGTGTCTCAAGCAACCTGGCCACCTGATCTAACTGCGCAAGTGCTGCGGCCGTCTTGGACAGCTCACGCACGCGCAGCCCAACATCGGCCCGTGTCCGCAACTCCGCGACCGCGGTCGCGACCTCACGAACAAGCGCCTGAAACGGTAACTGGTTTGCCAACGGCATATTTGTCCCATCATCACCATCGACACCAAGAGCGGCATCAACGACAGCACTTGTCAGGGCTTCCACGTCGATTGGCCTGGCCATGTCCTTGCCAGCCAGCGCCGCCGTAAACCAAGCTGCTAAGTCACCAGCGAGCGCATCGTCAACCTCTGCACTGGGGTGGATCGTAGTGCGTACGACGGTACCCTTTGAACCCACGATGATCACCAGTAGCGCATCTGGGCCTAGCGAAACCATCTGCAACATCTTGTGATGCTCCACAGACGTCGTCCAGGTGGTCATCACTGCGGTGTAGTTAGTCTGTTGAGAGAGGAAGGTGAGCGAACGCTCGAGAACATCCTCAAGGGCCCCCTTCGCGGTTTGAAGAAAATCAGTGACGTCGCGCTCGATCTTGGCAAGCTCAACAGGATCGAAACGCAAAAGACGATCCACGAAGTAACGGTAACCACGAATCGACGGGATCCGCCCCGCCGAGACATGGGGCTGGGATAGATAACCTTCCTTCTCAAGATTCGCCATCTGAGTACGAACGGTGGCTGGCGAGAGGGTGAGATCGGCCGACTCCAAGACATGTTGGGACCCAACTGGGGCGGCTGTGCGGATGTACTCAACGATAACTGCAAGAAGAATCGCCTCCTTGCGAGCACCAAGCGACTGATCAACCATTAACGAACACCTAACCTCAATACAACTCCTGATACGTTATCGCACCTGTGACCGTGATCTATAGTCTAGCTTTCGTGAGCCCGGGCCTGGTTTTCTTCGTCATGACCAAGCACGGGCCGAGTGAGTCAAGGGCCGTCGACGTCCGAATCCGCAATTGCCCGCGTGCGCCAGCGATCTGTTGCGCCGGCCCCACATGGCACCTGAACCAGATCAGTGTGGGCCAAAACTCAGACTCATCCGCTGATGACGGTACCTGTCGCAAAGCCAACCTGTCCAGTCGCTAAACGCCTTCGATCAGGCTGGACAATACGGAAGCAACGACCCTAGCCGAGCCATACATCTCGATCGTTTTGCCTGTTCCTGTTGTCCGATCGAACTCGAGACACTCCAATAACAGCCTGGTCCACCGCGTTGAATCGTCTCGTCCACGTGGGACGTAGCCAAGCATATCAATGACTATCTGTCACAACCAGCCCCGGTCGCTTGCCCACTCTCGCGGCATGGCGGGCCAAAATCGCATCGCTCGATGACCCAACGTCACACATCGATGTCCACCACCATGGTCGACAACAAGTTGGAGGTGAACCAATCGACCTTGACAACGAACCCGCACGTCTCCAACAACATCTCAAAATGCCTCACAACTCGCGTGGTATTGGCAAGATGGTGTGGGCGAAGTGGCGTTGGTTCAAATGCCCCCGCGATTGCACCCCAAGAATCACGCGATACCGCAACCACCAGGGCATACCCCTCGTGCCGCGTGGAGTCCGTCGTTCCTGAACAGGAGTTGAGAATCCGCTACCGCGAAGATCCGTGACGGTCAGTCTAAGGGTTAATCCTTGACGCGAGCGAGCTGGTTCATCAACCTGGACTTACGACGCGCAGCCTGATTTTTGTGTATCACGCCCCGGGAAGCAGCCTTATCAATACGCTTCAAGGCCAATCGAATCGCTGCCTCATCCTGGCTGGTCACCGCGTTCTTGACCCGCGTTTTGAGCTCAGACCGCACTGCCTTGTTCCGCTCACGTCGGCGCTCATTCTGACCAATACGCTTGATCTGACTCTTAATGTTTGCCAAGGTCGACTCTCCCAGTTGCGTTTACCGCGTAAAATCCGATCTACAAGCATAGCCTACGTGTTGACTCGCCACGCCATGACCCTAAGCTTACCTGCGCATGCTGGACCAATCTCACATTCGTAATATCTCAATCATCGCCCACATCGATCACGGGAAGTCAACGCTCTCTGACCGAATCCTTGAACTCACCAAGGCCGTTGATCCCCGTCAGATGCGGGAACAGTACCTCGATTCAATGGACATCGAGCGCGAGCGTGGCATCACGATTAAGGCGCAGAACGCTAGCGTTGAGTGGCAGGGTCACAGAATCAACCTCATCGACACTCCAGGGCATGTCGACTTCGGCTATGAGGTCAGTCGTTCATTGGCGGCCTGCGAAGGCGTCGTCTTGCTCGTCGACGCTTCGCAAGGCATCGAGGCCCAGACGCTCGCGAACTGCTATCTCGCACTCGAACACGACCTTGAGATCGTCGCTGCGCTGAACAAGATCGACTTGCCAGCCGCGGAACCAGACCTGTACGCGAGCGAAATCGAGAACGTCCTTGGCATCGCTCGTGACAGTATCTTAAGAATCTCCGCCAAGACGGGCGAGGGTGTTGGTGCCCTCCTCAATGCCGTCGTGGAACGCGTTCCCGCACCGCACGGTGATCGCGATGCGCCACTGCAAGCACTGATCTTTGACTCACTCTATGACCAGTACCGTGGAGTCGTGAGTTCACTTCGCGTGGTCAATGGGGTTATTCACGCCAACGATCGCGTCACCTTTATGCAGGCGCAACGCTCCCATGAGGTGGAAGAGGTTGGCGCACGACGTCCGGTCATGACACCAGTCGCCGAGCTTGGCCCTGGAGAGGTCGGCTATCTCATTGCGGGCATCAAAGATGTCGGTGAGGCCCGATCAGGAGAGACCGTCACCACTACACAGCGACCTGCCGCCCTACCACTCCCTGGTTACGAACATCCAAAACCAATGGTGTTTTGTGGCCTGTACCCAATCGACGGAGACGAGTTCGAAGAGCTGCGCGACTCACTTGATAAGCTCATGCTCAACGATGCCAGCTTCACCTTCGAGCCAGAGACATCAGCGGCGTTGGGTTTTGGGTTTCGTTGTGGTTTCCTCGGCCTCTTGCACATGGAGATCGTGCGCGAACGTCTCGAGCGCGAATTTGGCTTATCCCTGATTGCGACGACGCCCAGTGTCGGTTATCGCGTCACCGACACCAAAGGGGAGCTTATCGAAGTCGCGAACCCCTCCGCCATGCCGGCCGCCAACCTCATCACCGAGATTGCCGAGCCAATGCTCAAAGTCAACATCATCACTCCAGCCAGCTACATCGGCACCATCATGGAGCTAGCCCAATCCAAACGCGGAGAGCTTGTCAAAATGGACTACCTTTCGCCTGAGCGAGTAGAGATCAACTACCGCCTCCCACTCGCCGAGATCGTGATTGACTTCTTCGACAGCCTCAAGAGCCGCACCAAGGGCTACGCCTCATTGGACTACGAACCAGATGGCTACCAAGTAGCAAGTTTGACCAAGCTCGACATCTTGATCGCTGGAGAGCCTGTCGACGCCTTCTCAACGATCATCCATCGGGATAAAGCCTATGACTACGGCCGGCGCTTGGTAGCCAAGCTTCGAGAGTTGATCCCGAGACAATCATTCGACGTTCCGATCCAGGCGGCAATCGGCACCAAGGTCATCGCCCGTGAGACCGTCAAAGCTTACCGCAAGGATGTCATCGCCAAATGTTATGGTGGCGATATTACCCGTAAACGCAAGCTGCTCGAGAAGCAAAAGGAGGGGAAGCGGCGCATGAAGTCAGTTGGCCGAGTAGAGATTCCCCAAGAAGCGTTCGTCTCTGCGCTTAGTATTGGAAGCTGAACTCGAAACCAACCGGTACTCCAACGCACCAGCGCTGGCGCGCATCACGCCTGGTAGTCCCATCCTCAACCCAACAACTACAAACCAAGAGGTACTACCAGTGGACGACACTAGAGTAGGTGGCGGTATGCACTTTATCAGTCGGTGGCCGAGGTCTCAGGCCTGCACAACAGGGGGCTCTTCCGCGAGGTCCCGATGGGCGCTCCGAGTCATGACGACCTTGATCGTACTCGTTACCCTCGCCTTAGTCGCTAACCTCGGAGATCTTTGGCTCTCGATCCCTGTCGCAGCGGTGTTCATCTACTTCGTTCTCGCGAAACGACGCTGCCTCTACGCAATAGATCCGCCAAATCCGATCCCTTCACAATCTTGTTCCGACGACAAGTGAGGACTCCAAAACTTTGGTACCATCTTTACCTCACCCTTTTAGACCAACGGAGAAACCGTCATCGTAGGTCAGGTACTGAGATCATTCCTTATCTCATTCGGTGCGCACTCGGTTACCTGTACCAGCACAGCGTCCGCCCGGCGGCGCGTTCACGCCAGTGCACCCCTGGCAGAGAGCTAATCTGACCCTCAAACCAACCCACCGTGCAACACTGCCCCGGTGACCAACTCGGTGCTGCCATTTCTCGCGCAAAGAGATTGCTCACCCGTAACCTGAAGCACCATTGTAGCGATACGATGTCACACATTATTGCACAGCTATAGGCACGATCCAACCGGCGGCAAGCTCATCACCGCAAGACCCGAACATTCGCCGCCAGCCCTGACACCGTCCATGATGGTGCAGCTGCCATCACGACCCACCTCGTCGGCGGTCCAAGGCTTGCCCTATGGGCTATCTGAGAGCGACCTTGTGCCAGCTCCTACCTTGGTCTGAGGACGCCTAGCTTGTAGCGATCACGGGAGCGTCAGGTGATGGTACATCGGCCTGCCTTGGCATCGATGTCTCAAGATCCGCGGGTATTGATGAAGAGAGAAGAAATGAATGCGCCTACGGCATTTACTATCGCTCGGGTAGATCGGGAATCAAGCTGTCTGACCCATTTGCATGAATGCGTAGCCATGGTGGCTGGCGGCTTCGTTCTGGTATCACCCAGATTGTGTCATCCGGTACCAAGACTATCGGTACCAAGACTATTGAATATGGGCCCTCGTTAGCCTGTCCGGTGCCAGCATGGGACGCGATCTTCTTGCTAGCGTGGCTATCGGTGTCCTCATAGGCCGTGGTTCCCACTTGAGTGTTACCGTCACATCCACCATCTGGTTCCTTGGAGGCGACCAGGATATCCTGCCCAGAAGGGCTATTGCCAGCGATAGACGGATAGTCCCGGTGAAGAAAGTCAAACGTGGGGGTTGACAATTCCTGATTGAGGTGACTTCTGCGAAGGAACGCCAGGATGGGCAGCCCCACCAGTTTCTTCTGTCACACGACGTTCGATGAATGGCGACCAACGTCAGTCATCAAGACTCACTGGAGCGTAACATCACGGCATGTCATCAATGCTAAGACTAGGTGTTCACAACGGTTTCGTTCGTGATCGACACACCAGTTTCACCAATACCGCCCCAATCGTCTCATCCACCATCGACATTGAGGACCTTTGACTCTATGGGGGAATGCTGGGAACATGTATAATATTTGCATATAGCAATTATGGGTCTCATGGAAAGGTAGAAGGCAAATGAAACGAACGAGATCGTTGATTACCCTGACAGGAGCCGCCGCGCTTGCAGCGAGCCTCACCGCTACAGGACTACTGGTAGCAGACGGTGGGCAGGCATATGCAAGCACACCAAGCTTCACGCTCTCATGTCCGAAAATCCCGGTCGCAGGCACCGTTCCCTTTACGGTAACGCTGGATGGGGCGAGCACACCGACTGCTGTCACAACTGGCTCTTCCGTGTCACTGAACAACCTTGAACTCGCCGTCACGGTTCCGAAGAACCTGGTAGAGCTAGGTGTGCAGTTTAAACTCAAGACGCTACCGCTCTCGTTCGTCATACCAATCACCGTCACCAACGGATCTCCGACGACGATCGACGAAACCTTCGCCGGAAACTTGACGATTCCATCGACACCGGCACCCGTGTCCATCACGCTTACTGGATCGCCGACGAGCGTCACTGCAAAGGCGACATCAACTGGGACCTTAGCATTTACGGTACCGACGTCGGGCACCAAATTCACCGTGGAGAATACTATCACCAGTGCGTGCACCGTAGCCCAGGCTGAGACGATCGCGAGTTCAACCGTGAGTGCCCCAACCACAACTACCCCGCCATCGTCGTCGAGCACGCCACCGTCGAGCACGTCGAGTTCACCAACACCCGCACGTCTTGTCACTGGACCAAGCCAGGCACCTGGAAGCTCTCCCTTGTTACCAATCGGGATCGGCATCGCCAGCGTCGGGGTAGCCGGGGTGATAGCACTGGGAACCAAAAGGTTCTTGGCCCGAACGGACACTACCAAGCGATAGACGTAGAATGACTGATCTATAGTGCAACGAATGCCCCGGCGCTCAACAAAAACAGCCCGTGTTGCATTGGTAGTTTTCGGCGTTATGATCGTGGCGGGCGTCTCGATGGCCTCTATCGGCTATCTCGTGTCGCCCGCCCGGGTGATTGCTGCACAAGCTCGAGTCGATCATCGGCGTGCCGTTGCGCAGGCGCAGCACATCAAGCCTGTGCCGACTTCTCAACCCGCTACCCCGTCAAAACCACTCGCTGCCTCCCCAGGACAACTTGAGGGCATCATTACAATTCCTGCGCTCGACGTCCAGGCGCCCATCTATGCTGAACCAGTTGCTCGAGGTCTCATGACCATTCCAGCAGATGTGCATCACGTAGGTTGGGATCTGCAGACCTCAACACCTGGCTCATCGGGAGTAGCACTACTCGCTGGACACGTCAATTGGGTCGGCCAAGGGGAGGGTGCACTTGGTCAAATTGGACAGCTCGTCGCTGGCGACACTATCCAAGTAACCTTCGAGCATACGACAACGCGGTGGGTCGTGAGCGCAGCTCCAAGACTTTCGTCAAACACGGTGACACATCCATCGCTATTCAATGCAGATGGACCGCCGAGACTCGCACTCGTGACCTGCGGAGGTCCATTTAGCGAAACTGCCTCCGGGGGAAGCTACGCTGATAACGTGATTGTAATGGCGACTCTGATTGGAAACTAGCGTCTTGCATTTGCCCTAAGCGAGTATCAGAATCAGGCTAACCGATCTCCATTTGGAGTGGCACCTTGTAGGCTTCTGAGACTTGCCAAATGATGAACCCGTCGTCATAAAGCCTCAGTGCGTGGTGGGCGATAATCGTGGGACACGTACATTGCGCATCCGATGGAACCGCAATCGCTCACGCCTTCCTAGAGCTGGACTGCAACTGCTGTGAATGAGCCAGAAAGGGCATGATATACGCCCCTAACCAAATGGTACCAACGCACCGAATCGCGGTCAATCTATCGCCTAGGCAACCCAACCGTATGCAATCTCCCACAGATCCGGCCGGGCGGCAACGGGAATCTAAGGTCGCTCAAACCCGTTTGACTGGCGAGCGAGCAGCACCGGACTGCACGAGTTTCGAATATGGGCCGAACACGACTCGGACTCTTGCCCAGTCCGAACCAGTCAACAACTGTCGAAGTCTCGCAACTTAGATGCGCGAGTTCGACGTCAACCGTGATGAGGAGACCTGCTTCAGTGGCAACGACTGGCACACCCTCGGCATCTCCGAGTCGACGGACCAGACCAAACGCAACCGACAACACTAGGGTCGCTTCGTTGCGCTCTGGCCGCGCTAGCGCACCGCTGTCAGTTAGCCCAGTCACCAACAACCTTCCTGACTCGACACATTGCCGCCAAGTGAGGAGCACACGCGCTAGGTCGTGCCTGAGTTGGCGCGATCCCCTCCCCTAGGGCAACCAAAGCTACCCTAGGGTTGTGTGCCGAGGGGATGAGGCTTTCCACGTCAGGCACTGGCGCCTGCATGTGACCGACGACCCAAACGCCGCGGCGTTCGATGTTCACGCATGCCCATATCGATCGCCGCCTGCAACGCATTAACGTTGGCCATGAGTTGTGTCAACAAATCGCTACTACCCCTGAAAGACCGCAACTCATTAACACTACGTGTAACAGACGTCGCTAGTTCCGGCCTGATGCCGATTGTGGCTGCGACCTGGTCGACAGCAAGATCACCACCCTCTAAGACGGCTTTGACAATGCCGTCACCCGAGATGTCAGGCCAAGCCATCTGGCAGAGTTCCTGAGCAAACTGGAACAATCCATCGGCAGTGCTTTTCATGGTCTTGGATGCAACCACCTGAAGCCCCTTAGCCATGATCGAGTCAATGAGCCGAAGCATTGCGTGACCCGGGTCAAATCCATAGGTCATGAGCACGGCGACCTGGGTCTGAGTGCCGGTGGTGAGTTCATCGACAAGTCGGGACGTAGCAGGGCCAGCGTGTTGCCTTCCCACAAGAAGTCCATCAACCCAAGTGGTAAGGACCAAAAGATCGAAGTCACCAACGTATTCAGAGGTCACTTGGTCTACTGGCACCGCTACGATCTCCTGCGCCACCGGGCTCAGCAGTTCAGCCAGCCTCAACGCCAACGCACGCGTGGTCCCTCCAGGAGAGTCGATACTCACAAGTACCCGTGGTGGTCGCAACCGACCTACATACGATGGCGCAAGGCGCGAAGAACGCGTGAGCAAACTCGTGCCGAGCTTTCGTCCTTGCGCCATCGCCTCCACCACAGTGGATGGACCAACCAGCGAATCTCCAACCACGTACACGCGATCACCAAGGGCGAGCTGTGCACGTGAACGAGCCCGCTCGCGCCCTACCGCTAACTCTCCCACGGGCATGTGCCTAGACACATCGCTCGGGAGGCCGTTGAAGATCCCACTCGCAACCCAATGTCGATCCTTGATCACCGGTACTTCCTTACGCACGGGCAGTGTAGGAAAGCTCTCCAAGAGCTCCGACTCAATCCGATAACCGAGCGCGGCGACGACCTCATCCACCTCCATGACTCGAAATACCTTGTCCGTCACCTTGGGTCGCTGCTGGCGATCTTCCTGGATCGTCGAAACAAGTGTCGCTGCAATCCGACCGTTGGCCAACGGACGCAAGCTGGCGACGGTGACTGAAAATAGCACCTCAACGCCCTCACGTTCGGCCTCGCCAAGCTCGTCCGGGCGCACTAGAGAAAACCGCTTATCCATCCAATCGACGCAGACCGCACTGCCTCCTAACCTTCGTGTCATCCTCGCGACGTCCATCGCGGTGTTGCCAGCGCCAACGACCAGTACCGTAGACTCCGGTGCGGTAGTCGTCGTAGGTCCTACCGAACCAGTGATAACCCGATAGGCCCGGTCGAGGAACTCACTGGCCTCTGTGACCTTGACGGCCTCCTTACCTGCGGCCGTGATTGGCAACGGAGCATTCGCTCCTTGGGCAACCACCACGGCATCAAAAGCATGGGACAGACTATCGATGGCCTCGAGCGAGACCCGAGTGTCAGGGACCACCTCAACCCCTAACGCTTCGAGACGCGAACCTAGGCGAGCAACGATCGCATTCGGCAAGGTAAATTCTGGGATACCCGACCGCATCAGACCGCCAAGCTCTGCACTGGCCTCGAAGATCGTAGCATGTCCGCCCCCACGAGCCACCACGTCGGCGACAGCGATGCCCGCAGGACCACCGCCGATGATGGCAACAGAAAGACCGACTGAGCCCGGCTTCGTAATCGGTGGCTCGCTACGATCAGCTAGATAACGCTCTATCTCATGGATCGCGACTGGCATACCTCCAGCTAGCGTCAGCGAGCATGCGCCCTCGCACTGGGTCCCTGTATCACAAACTCGCGAGCAGATCTCAGGCATCGAAGAGGTCGCGGAGATGATCTCTCTAGCCCCAGCGAAGTCCAGATTACGCGCACGTTCGATAAACGCAGGGATATCGTTATGGGTAGGACAACCACGGATACACGTCGCATCCGGGCAGTCCAAACAACGACTTGCCTCAGCGATCAACTCGTCGTCCGACAGGAATCCGACACGAACCTCGTGGAGGTCGCCCCGAACGTCCGATGACTCAAAGAGATGCGCCGGCACGCGATCATCTACCCTTGGCAAACCTTCGACAGTAATCGCAGAGAATGGGCAGGTGCGCTCGCATTGATGACAAGCGACACAGACCATCTCATCGACCACAACCGTGTAAGTGAACTCGTCAAGTGAGATCGCACCAACCGGGCAACGAACTAAACACTCCTGACAGCCAGAACACCGATCCTTAAGCACTGACACCTTTGGAAAATCATTTGTTAACATCTCGTTCACCCTCCTTATGACGCCGCATGCATGATGATGTACAACCAACCAGCAACTCCACCAAGAGCTACCATCAGCATGACCGCGGCCACCTTTGCTCCCACCACACGCTGAACGAAGGGCGCGATATCACGCGGAAAGATCTTGAGCACCGCATAGACGCTCCCGATGATGCCAATCGCCATGACGACCAGCTGGACATCGACAATGGCCGGGTTTGAGATGAGGTGATAGTTCACCAGTGACCACTTGGAGGTGTTCACGCCAAATATCTGCACGATCGCTGGGATAAGACGTGGAACGTGCTTGAAGAACTTCGGCAGCTGGCGAGCGAAGTAATCCATGCCGACGATAGGAATGAGCGCATAGGACAGCGGCAAGAAGATCTGGCGAAACGGATTGACCTTCTCCATGAAGTTCCCTGCCACGTGTTCCCCTCGAACAGGATCGAGGAACAACATCTGGTATCCCTTAAATATGGCGGCAGTAACAACGGCCCCAAGAACGATGATTACCAGATAGTCAATGGGATTGGGGTAATGGTTCCAGCCCGTCACACGATTGAGGTAGTTATCGAGATTGGTATAGACGTTGGTGGCATTGACCTGCTGAAAGAGCACCAAACCCCAAAGCAACGCCACAGCCCATGCAATGTCGGCCCGACGACGCTTCGGGGCAATGACCGAGGTCAGCGGGCTCTGCAGGTAGAAGCCAACGTTGTTAGAAGGACAGGCCTTGTAGCACTCCGTGCACAGTCCACAGGCTACATTCGACTCTGCAGAACCTGGCCACGTATACCATGGGCACCCGTATCCGGAACTTCCACCCCGCATGCAATCCTTGGTCGTGCACGCGAGACAGACCGCTCGATCGTTCGTGCGAAAGCCCGCAACCGATCCCATCGATCCAACCGAACCAATCAGTGCGGATAGCGGACAAAAGTACCGGCAGAAGGTCCTGCGTTCAAAGACGAGGTAGAAGGTCACCGCCGAAACCACAATGCCAAGCACCATCAGCGAGGTATCACGAGGAGTACCTGGGCCGGCGATGTTAAAGTACTCCTCTAGAAACGTCAAGAATACAAACGTGCCAACCGAAAGCGTAAAGCCCCACTGAGCCCAACTCTCTGGAAGCTTGCGGCCAAGGCCAAGCGGCTTCTGGAGTCGACGAAACAGGGTACGGCGTTGGATCCATTCGGCAAAGCCACCGAATGGACACATCGAGCACCACGCCCGTCCAATGACAGCCATCATCACGAACACCAAACAGAACCACAGATACCAAGTAATGGCGGTAGCAAAGTTGATACCGGGATCGACCACCCCGAGGAACCCAAGAAAAATTACCAACCAGAAGATGATCTGGTTGGGGATGATCATGAGGAACTGAGTGACCCGTTTCGACAGGATTCTCGCAATAACCGGGTGACTCGCCAGGTTCGCCTTCTTCGACGGATCGGTTCCTTGAAAGCGACTTTCGCTAGCTACTACTGGAATGTGTAGCCGCTTGGGAATCGTATCGTCAGTTACCAACTTGATCTTGGTCGGTTCGACCTTTGTCATAATGTCCCTCCTAAGCACACACTCTTGCCCTACGCACTCGTCTTCAGTACTCGATTACTCTTTGTTCGTCACTATTGTTTAGTACTGGATTAATGATTAGTGTAATTGAGCGATTTCTACTTGTCAAGTCCAAAGGTAAACTTTATCTATGAACTTATCAATGTCGCGTCGGGGTGACTATAGCGTGCGAGCAGCGTTGTATCTCGCGCGACGAGCTGACCGACCCCAGGCAACGAAGGTCAAAGAGATCGTCGCCGAGATGGGGATCCCTGCAAGCTTTGCCTCCCAGATCCTGGCTGATCTGGTTCGCACCGACATCGCCACCTCAAAGCCCGGGCGCGATGGCGGTTATCGTCTCGCTCGAGATCCAAACGCCATTACACTCCTCGAACTAGTCGAAGCCGGTGAGGGACCATTGCGAGCTGAACACTGTGCTCTCGGCGATGGACCCTGCCGCTGGGACACGGTTTGCCCCCTTCATGCCAGCTGGCAGGCGACCGTCGCAGCGGTGCGAGACCAACTCACTACGATCACGCTGGCTACAATCCTCAATGAAGACCTACGCCTTGAGCAGAGCCATGAGGACCCACCGATAGATGGACACCGCTCGTTTCGAGGAATCGAGACCGACGACTCGAGCTTCGTCGAGCTACCGGAGGCAACTGTACGTCAGCTCATCAGTCGCCTAGTGGATCGTGAGTTGTTGATCGAGCTTCAAGAGACCCTCCGAGGCGTGAGTTGGCTTTCACGCGCCAGTCTCTCCATGGCCTATCTCCTCGATCGTGGCAGCCGGTTAATCGTAGAAGTTGTCAACAGTGCAGAGGAGACCCTTCGTATCGAGATCGATATCGAACCAATCCCCATCGATGCTCGTCGAGTTGAACTCAAGGGGCACGCAAAGATACGCACGAACATGAAGCCGGATCCACAGCCGCTTCTGAGATTGATTCTCAACCGTGTTGCGAGGATGCTTGAAGCTCGCGACAGCCCGGTCAGCGGTTAAGAGACCAAACGGAACGATTTTGGCCGCGATAGCGTTGAGCTAGGGCGATGACTCATGCTCTTTGGCTCCGCGGCGACCTGCGCCTTAGTGACCACGCCGGCTTTGTGGCGATGGCGTCTACAAACGAACCTTTTGCGGTCTTCTTTAATCTTGACCCGATGCTTGATCGACACCTCACACCCCATAAACGTGCGTACCTGATGGCCGCACTCCGGGATCTCGATACGCAACTCGATGGCCGACTGAGCTTGCTCGCTTGTAACCCCACACAAGAGCTGCCAGCCCTCCTGGCCGACCGCGGCATCACCTCGGTCATCACCCACGGTTCAGTTGGTCCCAGCATTCGACGACGCCTCAACACAGCAGCTGTCGCGATGCACGCCAGGGGAATCACGTTGGGCGCACTGGATACTCCTTACGCCGTCGCACCTGGAACGCTGTCGACTAAGGACGCCACGCCAACGTCCGAGCAGCAGGGGTATCGAGTGTATACGCCCTTCTATAAAGCCTGGCGACCGAGGGCGCTTAGGGCCACCCCCTATCCACACCCCGAGATTTCCAACTTGATCACCATCGATCGTGTCTTTGAGCCAGAAGGCAACAGTATTTCGGGTGGAGAGCGAGCAGCACGCCTTGACATGAATCGATTCCTTAGCCAACGACGATTTCACTATGCGAGCCAACGGGACTACCCTGACCAAGCGGTCACATCGGGACTCAGTACACATCTCCACTTTGGAACAATTCACCCTCGGACCATTATCGCATCGCTTGGCCCCGACGACGCAAAGTTCTTGGCCGAGCTCGCGTGGCGAGAGTTCTACGCCGACGTACTTTTCCGCAACCCGGACGCCGTCAACCAGGAGCTTGACGTACGATTTCAACAGATGAAGTGGCGCCAGGCGGTCGAGGCGCCAACGCTTCTCGATGCATGGAAGCAGGGCAGAACAGGCTATCCGCTCGTCGATGCTGGAATGCGCGAGCTGCTCGCCACTCACCTCATGCACAACCGTGTACGCATGGTCGTCGCGTCATTCCTCATCAAAGACCTCCATTTTGACTGGCGGATCGGTGCACAATACTTCGAACAGCAGCTACTCGATGGTGACCTGGCCTCTAACCGACTGAACTGGCAGTGGGTCGCAGGGACGGGCACCGACGCCGCTCCATATTTCCGCATCTTCAATCCGATTCTTCAATCGAAGAAATTCGACCCGGACGGATCCTACATTAAGCGCTGGGTACCAGAGCTGGCTCATCTGAGCGGCAACGCCATCCATGAGCCCTCAACCTATCTGGACCCAACCACCATCGGCTACGTTGCTCCCATCGTAGATCACAACATCGAGCGTCAAGAGACCTTAGCGCGCTACGAGAGCGCCAAGGCGTCTACTTCGTGACTTCTTGCTCCGTTGCCGCGCCAACGGCGACAACTGACGCGCTAGGACCACCAGCGCGTCATCTCCAAATGTGAGAACACTCTCGTAACGGCTTCGCAATCGCAGATCCGACAATTCGACTGTATGGCCAACCGTTTCGAGGTGTACCGTTGACCGGCCATGCCGGCGGTGTGGGCATCGTCCGATGAGCATGCGCTCGGCCGTGGAACCAGTTGTGCGACCAGGTGCCAACATCCGTGACTTGCGCCGACGCCGACGACGTTTATCCGCCATTTGTATCCAATCAACGCCTCGGGGATCGCCCACGCACACAGGATCAGAGAAACTTACATCTAGACTTATTCTCCACAAATTGCGTGTAACCTTGCGCCATCTTTGCAAGTAATGTGCTCCTAATCGCATCCATGCCCCTGACCACACGCGGCGCCACACAGCGTCGAGTTCATCCGATACGTCGACGCACATCGCAAGTGCGAAATCGAAAGCTATGAACCCGAGACTCACCGTCGCCATTTCCAACAGACGGCCGCGCGCAGCCAACGGCTCGGGCGATGACGATTCAATGAATGGTCCTAGCCGGATGCGAAGAGACGCGTCAATCGTGCAACCAAGAGTTCGAGCACGGTATCCGCCTCTAACATGGAGGCCCCGCGCAAATCCCGCGCCGCGTCGGCGAGCCAGCCAACCATCAGGACGCTCGAACGATACGTGAGATGCCTCGCAGCCGCCAACATGTTGCGCAGGGCAAAATCTGGTGGCTTGCGGGCTCCGACAGAATCGAGTGCCGCCTTGGCCTGCTCAATACTGCGCACCCCCGGCGAGGTGAGAACGATCAGGTCAAGATAGCGTCGCTGCAACACGGTGATGAGCAGTTGTGGAGCTTTGTCCGCCGCCTGTAGTCGCTGCAATGTCCCCATGGCCTTGGCCATATCACCGTGCTCGATCGCATCGGTGAGCATCCAAAGTGGAACCTCACGGGCCTGTCCTAGATAGGGGCGAACATCCTCTACATCGAAGACCTCGCCATGGCGTTGGAGTCCAGCGAGGACCTGCGCAAGGGGGTTGATCTCAGTGAGATCGACCCCGGCGTGCTCGGTAACGAGTGCGAGCGCCTGGTTGGTGAGTTTCACACCAGCAGCTACCAAGACCGAGCTGATGAAGCTGCGTCGCTCCGCCTCCTTTCCGACCGTCAGTTCGACCTTCTCGATCACCGGCTCCCGAAGGGCACTCAATGCCTTCGGCACAGGCTTCTCGGTCCCGAACAGGGTGACGACGTGATCTTCGGACATCGCAGCAAACCCCTCGGCAAGGAACGGAGCATCGTCGGATTTCAGAGCCTCAAAGGAGCGCACCAGGATTCTGAAGCGAGATACGAACATCGGCGTCTGCGAGAGCATGGCAACGACGTCACTGACGTCATCTTCATGTAGATCGAACACCCGCAGCTCTTCGACGGCTGGATCATAGGCATCCATCTCCTGAACGATCCGTTCCTCGAGGACGATCGGATCACTCGCTATGAACAGCGTGACGGCTCGCACGAACTACGAGTTCTCACTCGGATCAGCGTGCTCGACCCGCTGAGTCTGCAAGGCTGCGATCGTATCGAGCGCCTTGACCGTCGAGCGCACATCATGAACACGGAAAACTGCTGCACCGTCAATCATCGCCAGGCTCGCGGCGCTCAAGGACGCCCAACGGCGCTGGGTGATATCAAGCGAGAGGGCTTCGCCCAAGAAGCCCTTGTTCGATGCGGAGATCAGAACCGGATAGCCAGTCTCAACGAGGCTGCTTGTCGTTCCAAGCAGGGCTAACGATTGCGTGGTTGTCTTGCCAAGATCAAACCCGGCATCAATGATGATCGAATCACGACCAACGCCATCACCAAGCGCCCGATCAACCCGATCAAGGAGAAATTTACGAACATCGCGCACCAGGTCGTCGTAGTGCGGGTCGGGATCTGGGACACGAGGCTTGAGGCGGATATGGGTGGCCACCACCCCAGCACCGTGGCGTGCCGCCACTTTGGTATAAGCGGGATCGCCGAATCCCGAGATGTCGTTACCGAGATGTGCCCCTGCAACGATCACCGCTTCAAGCACCTCGGATCGCCAGGTGTCGACCGAGATGGCTACATCGAGACGAGAGGCGACCGCCTCGACGGCCGGGACCACTCGCTCGAGCTCGGCTTCGAGGGTGATCTCCTCGCCAGGACCAGCCTTGACTCCGCCGATGTCGAGAATGTCAGCACCATCGGCGACGAGTGTCTCGGCCTTCTTGAGGAAAAGATCAAAGTCAAAGTAACTGCCCTTGTCGTAGAACGAATCGGTCGTTCGATTCAAAATACCCATGACGATCCCGCGTGCGAGATCGAGTTGACGATCCCTTAACCGTAACGTTGCCAACCCAGATGACCTAGAACAATCGTGAGGTAAAGGTGCGCCGATACTCGTTGATTCGTGGATCGTTCTCCGGGAGGAGGTTCAAAAGATCCAAAAACCGTTGACGCGCAACGTCGTCGGATTTGACCGAGTCGAGGAGTTCATCGAGCTCCTTGGTGATCTCATCCTCGCTCAACGTCGCTGAACCCTCTCGTGCCAGACGAATCTTGGCCTTCAACTTTGCAATTTCGGCCGTCTCGGGAAAGCGAGCGAGGATCGCTTCCGCCTCATCGAGTTCACCCCGGTCCGCCAAGAGCTTTGCGAGCGAGACCCCAGCCACGTCGTTGGCCGGCTCCAGTTCAAGAGCCTGTCGAAGTGCAGGCTCGTTGCCCTCCTCAATCAGGACGTCAACTACCGTCTTTGCCGGTGCGAGTTTAGCGACAAACTCACGAACCTGGGACTCGGGGTAGGCACCCACAAAGCTGTCAACGATCTTCCCATCCTTGATCGCGAACACCGCCGGTATCCCCTGGACCTTAAAGGCCTGGGCTGAAGCTGGATTTTCATCGACGTTGATCTTGACCAGCTCCACCTTGCCTTCAGTCTCAGCGACCACCTTCTCGATAATCGGACTGAGCGTCCGGCATGGCCCACACCAGGGTGCCCAAAGATCCACCACAATGGGCCGATCCTTTGACGCCTCGATCACATCTTGTTCAAAGGTAGCATCAGTTACGTCCATAGTCCCTTATTCTACTTGGTCGGTCATGGACCAACAGGTCGACCTTACCGGGTCGACGACTTCGAGTACCATGGGATGATGAATGAGCATCAGTGTCCGTTTTCTGAAAGCGCTCTCCACTGGATCAGGGAGGCCAGCCAGCTCGTCGGATCACTCACCGTCGCACTGTGCCCAGGTGGTCGCTCCAATCTCACCTATCGTATCCAGGACGAGACCGGCGAATCGATAATTCTCCGTCGACCCCCCGCCGGAATGGTACTCCCAACGGCCCATGACATGGGGCGAGAGTTTCGCTTTCTCTCGGCGTTGGCGCCCACAGGCTTTGCCGTCCCACGACCAGTGGCCTTCTGCGATGACCCTGCCCTCATCGGAGCTCCGTTCTATCTGATGGAAGAGGCACAGGGCCTCATCCTTCGCGACGACGAGCAAGCCAGCGCGGTTCCGATCGCGACTCGCCAAGTCATTGGACCCAACCTCATCACTACCCTCTCCCAACTTCACAGCTTTGATCCAGCGACAATCGGACTACCCGCGACGGCGAATCCGCATGCCTATGTTGGCCGGCAACTCGACCGATGGCTCACACAGGTCTCCTCGGTTGTCACCTTCGAGGCCGACCTCATCGCAACCGTGCTCGAGGTCGGCCACGAGTTGCGCGCCCACATGCCAGAGACCGAAGCCATCGGTATCGTCCACGGCGACTACCGTCTCGACAACGTCGTGCTCACCGACCACGGTGAGGTCGTGGCCGTCCTCGACTGGGAGATCGCCTCCATCGGCGATCCCCTGGCCGATATCGGCATGCTCGGGGTCTACTGGATGGACGCCAACGATGATCGGATGCGCGGCATAAACAGCGCTACCAGACTCGAGGGATTTACGTCACGGGCTGAGCTCTATGAGCTCTATGCACAAGTGCGCCATATCGATCCAGAACGCATCACCTTCTACCAACACTTCGGAAGCTGGAAGCTGGCCTGTATCCTCATCGGTGTCGTTGAGCGCTACCGAAGCGGCGCCTCCGGCGGCGATCAATCGAGCATTGATGACTACCCCACCTTGATCACAGAGCTACTCGCGGCGGCAACACTTGCTCATTGATGATCTGCTGAGCACGGTTCGCAAGCGGCCCTTCTACTTACGCCCCTAACAAACACCAGCAGGGTCCTGATGTCCTTGATGGAGATCGACGGCCCCTATGACGGGAACGACCAAATCGCTCCTTACTTCGCTATCTCATTGCGCCATCTCAACGCGCTCTCAGTTCCTCTCCGAGGTTCGGAGCCGGGTTTAACGTCCTAGGCCCTTCAGTCATAGGGCCCGCAGCAAGTCGGCACCATGTAACGATAGCCCCTTACACGTCAGAGATGTCGATGGCATCGAGACATGCCAATCGCTGCGCTAAACCGAACTTACGACCGTTTCTGACCCCGATATCCCCTACGAACAGGGTAGATAGCTAAGAGCTGGCTGAAAGTGTAGACACGAGTGTCTTGACAGATTGATTTGGGTGTGATAGTGTTACCTCGTGAAACGCTTTAGCGGGGCCATGCATGTTGCCACTACTCGTCGCCAGCACAAGGATAAGGTGTATGAGACCCATCTGCTTAGACGTTCCTATCGTGAAGATGGCAAGGTAAAGAACGAGACACTAGCCAATCTGTCCTATCTCCCCGAAGAGACCATCCAGGTAATCCGTGAGTCCTTAGCTGGTAAGCACCATGTGGTGGCCGGGGAGGGCTTTGAGATCAAGCGAAGTCTGCCTCATGGACATGTGGCAGCTATAGCTGCGATGGCGAACAAGTTAAAGCTTCCCGCCCTCCTTGGACCCGCCTGTCGTGAGCGAGATATCATCTATGCCCTCATTATCGCAAGAGCCATTCGCCCAGCCTCCAAGCTCGCAACCTCTCGGTGGTTCAAAGACTCCACCCTGGGGGCTGACCTAGGGCTAATGGGTATCTCAACCGATGAGATCTACTCCGCAATGGACTGGTTGTATGCACGCCAAGGCACGATCGAAGCCCAACTCGCCAAACGTCACCTCCAGGAGGGCTCACGGGTGCTCTATGACCTCTCCTCCTCCTGGATGGAGGGGACACATTGCCCTCTGGCTTCCTATGGTTACTCCAGAGATCACAAGCGAGGCAAGACCCAGATCGAGTATGGTCTCATGACCGATGTCGATGGTCGACCGATCTCCATCGAGGTCTTTAGTGGTAACACCGGGGACCCTACCGCCTTTGTGAATGCCGTTAACATGACCAGGGATCGCTTTGGGTTAAAAGAACTCATCATGGTGGGAGATCGAGGGATGATCACCCGTGCACGTATAGAGGCACTGCGGGGTCTCGAGGGTGCAAAGTGGATCACCTGTCTACGGGCTCCCCAGATTCGAACCCTCATCGACGGTGGTTCTCTCCAGCTTGGACTCTTTGATGAGACGAACCTGGCTGCGATCACCCATCCTGACTATCCCGATGAGCGCCTCATCGCATGTCGTAACCCTGACCTGGCTCGTCTTCGGGCTCATAAGCGAGAAGAGCTCCTGGTAGCGACCGAGAAGGAGCTCGAACGTATTCAGGCGGCTGCTCTTGGTCACCAGAGCAAGCATCCGATTGCCTTAAAGATCGGGAGAGTCCTCAACCGACACAAGATGGCCAAGCACTTTACCTTAGAGTTCGACGACGATGAGAGCTTCACCTTTGTCAGAGATACCAACTCAATCGAGACAGAGGCTGCACTCGATGGGATATATGTCATACGTACCTCGGTTAGCCATGAAGAACTCGATGATGCCAAGGCGGTAGAGGCCTACAAGGGCTTAAGCGTTGTCGAGCGCAACTTTCGCAACCTGAAGGTCATCGATCTCGATCTACGTCCGATCTATCACTACAGCGAGAATCGGGTCAGAGCCCACGTGTTTCTTAGCATGCTCGCTCTCTATGTCACCTGGCACATGAGAGAGGCTCTAGCACCTCTCATGTTTCGTGACGAGGAGATTCCAGAACGTCACGATCCGGTTGCACCCGCCCTTCGCTCAGATGCCGCCCACTCCAAAGATGCCACCAAACTAGGAGCAAATGGCGAGGCCATCCACAGTTTTGCTACCTTGCTTGCCCACCTTGGAACCCTGACTAGAAACACGGTTGAATTTAGCCAGGGGGTCCAGATCGAACAGCTCTCGGTGCCAACGCCACTGCAACGTAGAGTCTTTGAACTCATTGGATCACCGATACCAACCACCATTGGAGGAAAGTCGACAGAACGAAAACACTAATCTACGACAAAGTACCTGGTAGAAGGTACTATCGGTCGGTGGGTTAGGCTTAAGCTCGGGCTAAACGCCACCTCAGGCAGTAGGCGTACACTCGATGGCGCCCAACGGTGGTGGCGCCGACGCGTCACGTTCAGCATGCGCATGGATGGTGAACCGAATTTCCTGTTCGCCTAGCGCAGCAAGGATCATCGCTGTATCACCATGAGATGGCTGGTCCCGCCGTTTCCAAACGAGGGCGCCGACTCTATCACAGACGCTGACGTGGTCAATCTCGTAGCCATTGATCTTCAAATGCTCATGAACACAAGAACTAACCGATCCAGGCTGAGCTTGGATCCGAGCTCCCAGGTCTGATGAGCCTAGGAATCACTGCCGCCACCACCTGTGGACCTGGCCCAAGCATCGTCAAGCGCGCAAACGATCTCGTCGATCGCTGGCAGGTCAAGGGTTCCATAGGTCCGACTTTGCGGTTCGAGTACGCTCGCCACCCAATGCTCGGACATCAGCGTGAGTACCACTCGAGCAAACCGGCCCTCTGAATAGATCGCGACACTCCAGCCACGTCCGAGTTGCAGAAGGTCAACAACTCGGTGACATCACGCACGAGGTCATCGTCCACCACCAAGATAAGCCGTCTCGACTGAGCACCGAGAGCTGCCTCGACGTAATCAGCACCAAACCGGCAGAACCTATCACGGTGCTCGACCAAGATAGTTGTTATGTTGGGATCGCCTAAAAGAGCTAGGAACTTTGGCCGATGACCATCAAGCGCTGAACCTACCTCGGTCACTACCTTATCGACCTTATATCCGTTCTCAGTGGCCCAGGCCAATACCCGTGCCACATGCCGGTCGAGGTCTGGCTTCTCATCGGACGACGATACCCGTGCATGGATGACGGTTGACCCACTCGTTTCTTGCGTGGACTCCAAATCGCCTACAAGAATCAGTTTGTTACCTACGCGATGGGTGGGAACCGGCATCTTTCCGGCTCCATTCCACCGATATGCCGTCGGCGGATGTATACCTTGGGACAGCGCCCACTCACGTAAGTTCACTAATGTCTACTGTGGCCGGTACGTCTGACAACTGTTGCGACCCTTCACCAGTGAGGCTGAGCGCGGCGCCCATAGGACTTGGAACGAACAGTGCGACAACCATCGTCCACCACTCGAGCAAGACCAACCGATGAGACGATCGAAACGGTAAGCCTCGACATAGAGAACTGCGTGGCCAGGTGGATATTACCTGCTTCTACCCGACGACATAGTTGATTACTCGAGGCAACTTTGCAATGACCTTGCGTAGCTGGGCCCCGGCGAGGTAGGTGGCAATCGCCTCCTCAGCCAATGGTCGGACGATCTCCTCGGTTGCGTTCGGATCAATTGCAATCGTGGCACGCGTCTTTCCGTTAACCTGGACCACAAGGGTGGCGTTCGCCGAGGTGAGAACCTCTTGATCGGTTGTTGGCCAGGTCTCGGCGTGCACATCACGTCCGTATCGACGGTGATAAAGCTCGCTCGCGATGTGCGGGGCCATCGGTGCCAAAAGTTTCAATAGGGTGCCTATCCCCCAATCAAGGGTCGCAGCATCAGCTCCCTCGGCCTGAACTTTCGAGAGTGCGTTGGTCAGCTCCATGAGAGCAGCGACCGAGGTGTTGTAGGCCCATCGCTCAATCCCATCGGTACATCGAGAAATGAGCTGGTTGACCTGGAGGTAGATTGCACTCGTCGCGTCGGGCTCATCCTCGACAACTGGGATCCGACCTGACAGCGCCCAAACTCGTTGCAGAAAGCGGTGACAACCCTCAATCATCTCATCGGTTTGATCTGTCCAATCAAAGTCATCCGCTGGTGGCCCCACAAACAGGTGGAACAACCGAAGGGCGTCAGCTCCCACGGTATCGAAGTAGCGTTGTGGAGTGACAAGGTTGCCCTTCGATTTTGACATCTTCGAACCGCCCAGGCGGATCATCCCTTGGGTAAAGAGCCGCCGGAACGGCTCTTTTAATGTCGCTGGGACCAGTCCAAGATCGGAGAGCGCTCGAGTAAAGAACCGAGCATAGAGTAGGTGTAAGATCGCGTGCTCGACACCTCCAATGTACTGATCCACCGGCATCCAGTCCTCAACCGCTCGAATATCGAAGGGGCGATCCTCAGAAAACGGATCACAGAACCTTAGGTAGTACCAGGACGAATCGACAAACGTATCCATCGTGTCAGTCTCGCGGGTCGCGGGTCCCCCACAGTCCGGGCATGTTGTCAAGCGAAAGGAGTCACTATGCAACAACGGTGATTCGCCAGTCGGTCGAAACTCAACACCGTCTGGCGCAAGTACTGGCAACTGGTTCTCCGGCACGGGAACGGTCCCACACGACTCACAATAGAGAATCGGAATCGGACATCCCCAAAACCGCTGACGTGAAACCAGCCAGTCTCTCAGGCGATACTTGACCGATCCGGTACCAGCCCCAAGCTCCCGAAGACGCTCAATAACAGAAACCTTTGCCTCATCAATTGAAAGACCATCAAGGAAGTCGCTATTTATCTTGGCCCCTGACCCGGTGTAGACGGGACCATCGAAGCTCGCAGGTCGTTCGACAGTCTCTACAACTGGCAGACCAAAGCGCTGTGCAAACGCATAATCTCGCTCATCTTCACCAGGCACAGCCATGATGGCGCCGGTACCGTAATGGCCTAGAACGTAATCCGCGACATAGATCGGAATCCGCTCCCCAGATATCGGGTTGATGGCGTAGCTGCCAAGAGCAACTCCACGTTTGGCCGCATCTTCACCTGCCATGCGATCCAGTTCACTCCGCGTCGCCACCTCGTCAAGAAAGGTGCTGACCTGCTCCTTGTGTTCAGGCGACGTCAATTGCGCGAGATCGGGATGCTCAGGTGCCACGACTGCGAAGGTGGCACCGAAGATCGTATCAGGCCGAGTGGTGAACACCTTGAGTCGATAGCCCTCAAGTCCCTCCACCGCAAAGAAGATCTCCGCCCCCACCGAGCGACCGATCCAGTTGCGCTGCATGGTCTTGACACGCTGAGGCCAATCAAGGTCCTCAAGGCCATCAAGCAACTCATCGGCGTACTGGGTGATCTTAAAAAACCACTGAGTCAACTCCCTGCGGACAACCAGGTCTCCCGAACGCTCACACGTGCCATCAGCTAGGACCTGTTCGTTCGCCAATACCGTCTGGCATCCAGGACACCAGTTGACTGGTGCGTCGCCGCGATAGACAAGCCCAGCCTTGTAAAACTTTAGAAAGAGATATTGTGACCATCGGATATAGCTAGGGTCATGGCTGTAGATCTCGCGGCGCCAATCATAGGCTGCACCAAGCCTTGTCAAGGAAGTCTTGAGTTCGGCCATTCGCTCCTCTGTGAAAACCCTGGGATGTACCCCAGTCTTGATGGCTGCATTCTCCGCAGGAAGCCCAAAAGAGTCGAACCCAATTGGGGAGAGCACAGCCTCACCGTTCATAGTTCGATACCGCACATTGAGGTCACCGAAGGTGTAGTTACGGACATGACCCTGGTGCGCTGGCCCTGAAGGATATGGGTACATGCAGAGCACATAGGACTTCGGACGTGGATCGTCGTTGCTCACGTGATAAGCCTCGCTCTGGCTCCATCGGGCTTGCCAGGCTGTCTCTATCGCAGGCGGGTCATATCTGTCAGTCATGTCCGAAAAGCCTAGTGCATTGACCAGGGGTCTCTCTCGCCCCGCCAGGTCACGGTGCCTAAGTCAACCTTGAGACACTACACTGTCATATACGACCTTTGGGGGTGTAGCTCAGCTGGTAGAGCGCTTGACTGGCAGTCAAGAGGTTCGTGGGTTCGAGTCCCATCACCTCCACCACAAACCCGCTGGTCACAGCCACTATTTGATGGCAAGAAGCCCCGAGTAACGTTTTGCCGGTTGCCTATCCGGTTGCCTGTGGTAATTTGAGCCTAACGTGATAGGGTGTGCTGCGGCGTCCGAGTGGCCTGTTCGAACAGAGTTTGAGGACTGTCTTTATTGCTTAAGGGAAAGAGTTCTCATGAACCGGATCACTTTTCTTGAGTGGCCACGGCTGATCGCGCCGCTTGAGTTGCTTCTCCGAGTCCAGATCGGCGTGGTGATTCGTATCGGGTTCATCCAAACAGTAACGACGTCAACCAGTATCGATATGAAACAAACACCCGAAACTAGCTCCTGAGTCGCTGGAGCGAACCAGCGCAGAATACCTGGTCACCGGGATATGCGGTGTTTGGTTCATGCATGTGATAAAGCTTTCTGGATACTCGGATCAACAGAAATTCACGATCGTCTTCGAGGCTCTGCTCCCTGAAATCCTTCGTAGCTATCAATACGACTTCAGGAGCGGTATCAACGTTCCCGACGCAGTTGTTGAACGTCTCGTAGAGCTCAACTCCGGAGAGCCGGGCCTACGCGCTCTACAGGGATGGCTCCAATCGCTGGTCACGAAGTTGTCGGTTGCAGATCTAGAAGGGATTGAGTTGGTGTTGACGCCTCCTAATGTGGCCTCGCTGTTGGGACTGCTTAATCAGGTCGTGACGGAACGGCATGCGCCGGAGAATTATCTGTAGGCCCTTGTGCGAGGGAACGGTACTACACCTAACTACTGCTACTAAAGTCTCCGAGACATTGTCCAGGGCGGGAGCTGTCCTCCGAGCAGACGCCTATGTCGTGCCCTTGACGCCGCGTCAAATTCTTGGGAATAGAACCAGGAGATTGTCCCGGTCAGTGGGGATCGTAAGATTACTGTTACCACCAGGTATCCCAACCATAGCAACTGGCCCCAACCATCTGGGCCAGCCAAAGATCTCATCAATGTCATCGGAACTGGTCCCTAAGTTAATGGTATTGGATTAATCTTTAAACCGCGCACACACTGATACTGAGACCTTGGGGGTGCCTTCGTAACTGCGACGCCGTGCACCATGGTGCTAATCGGCGACACGTTCAGAGGGTTTCCTTATCGCCAGCCACACGGACAGACCCGCCACCACTAAACCTAGCGCGGCGGCCGTATCGTAGAAGCGGGCTAGCCCTAAGACTCCAACGAGGATGCCACCGGTGAGTGCGCCAATAGTCTGGCCAGCCTCGGGAAGCATCGCAGCGACAGCGATCCCACGAGCTCTTGCAGCGGGTGCCAAACCACCAATCACCTGCGCGAAGGCAAGCGATATCAGTAGCGTACTACCACCAGCCCCAACTATCTCATAAGCGGCATACGGGATCACGGCAAACCCGCCTGGTTTGACCACTGCCAGTGCCATTGTCGCAAGCGATGCTATGGCGGCGCCTATGAGCGCACCCCTATAGCTACCAACTCGCGGTGCGATCCATTCCACAGATACCCCAGCTAACACTCCGCCGACGGCTCCGAGACCCGCGATGACTGCGACCACAGCAGGACGAACGCCGGCACCTCTGATCATGAGTACCGTCAACTCGCTGAGCGCGAGCCCGTTTACAACTGTGAGTGCAAGCAATATGCCCAACAGAGCCGCACCACCGCTCACTCTGAAGGGAGCGCCAAATGCCCTCATCAATGGGATCTTTGACACTTGTGCCGCAGCATCTGCAGGCCCCTTAGGCGCGGAGTGCGAAGCCCGGGTGCCTCGGATCAAGTGGCAACTGAGGGCCCCGATAAGGAACGAAGCTGAATCGGCAACTAAAGCAAGCGGTGCGCTCACGATCGCGAGGATAATTCCTCCGAGAGTTGGGCCGGCGACGCCAGCGACATTGGCTGCGCTGCCCATGAGTCCACTCGCCTGCGGTAACGACTCCTTATCAACGATGTCAGCCACCATTGGCGCCGAGTAAGCACCAAACACCCCGCCCGCTAGCCCATCGACGGCAATGACGATCCAAAACACGGGGAGCGACAGAGACCCATAGACCCAGAACACCGGGACCAGTCCAATAACAATAGCCGACACAATATTGATCACAAAAAGGGCTCGGATCCTATTACGGGATCTCTCGGCGAACACTGCAGCCACAGGCCGGGCCACAGCGGTGCATCCCAAGGATGTCGCCACGATAAGCCCCACCTCCTTGGCCGGCGCGTGAAGAACGACCACAGCGATGATTGGGGCTAGCGCTACTGTGAGAGCCGAACCAGTGTTCGATACTCCCTGGCCCGCGAGCCAGATCACAAAGCGTCGATTCCTTAGCGTGGCCCAACGGCCATTCTCTCGCTTCCGCCCTCGATCATCGCCACCCATCTAGAAAGGTGTCTCTCTGTCATTTAGGACCAACAAACGAACATTCGCGTTAGCGATTATCAAGTTCTCCTCCTCGACGTTGAATAGGGTGGGCAACAGGTTGGTGAGTGGCCTTAGGGAGCTAAGTATCATCAGCCACTGCCAGCACCACGTTTGATATTCGTACAGTGATGCTGTCCGTAAGTTACCCATTGGGTGTGTCGGAACCTCGGGCCTGCAACACTCTGTCGAACGGTGACTGAGCACCTCCGTGAGAACAGCGTGCATGCTCTCGTAGGCACCTTTCCATTGGGCCGGAAATCCTCCAAGTGTCAGGCTCATCACATCACTCATCACCCTTCTGTCGAGTGACACAAGACCACTGACTTTCAACTACGAAATGCTTGATTCGTCACCAATATCAGCTTGTCGACCGAGACACCCGAAATGCGGAGACCTAATGCTTCCCGTATCCGACCGACTTAAGGGCCGACACGATGAGTTCTCTTTCCAAACTGCTACATCTCTGCATTTACAGAGGCTCCAAGCTCGCCCTACGACAGCATTTTCGATTGATAGCAAAGTTCGTTGATGTCGCACCCAAACGCATTAAGATGCACATCCCCTCTTCGCACCTCCGAAATACTAAAATCTACAACACAAACATACCGCTTGCAAAGCGCCACCGCCATCAACAGCACCTTTTACAATCACAACAGCGCCTCGATCCGATAACCACGTTCATCAAAGCCCTACACCCTAACAAATACGCTACGCTAAACTCAGCGGCCACGGCGATTGGTACGCTACATTAGCAACTTAACCTCACAAAACGTAGATGGCATATAGTACTAAACCCTCACATCGGGAGGTATCAAATCACAATCACTTTCGCACAACCCAACTATGGTATCCGTTGCACCGGCATGCCCAGCCACACACGGACGAACACTCATCTCACCAACCCAGGTTGTCCGCGCTACCGCTTGCCCGCTTTAACTGGCTGCAAGACCCCATCTGGCCGAATACAGAATGAATCTCGAACACCACAGCAGTCGCCGTCGATATCCTCGTCGTTTGTCAGCGGATGCTCGTTGTCAGAAGGGACCAGTCTCGAAAAGTCGAGAGACGGATCTATCTCACCATCTACCCAAACCAGTGCGCCGGCGGAAATAAGATCAAGATGTACCTCGCAGTCGTCAGGAACCACATTCCGGGTCTGATTATGCTGACCCAAGCCCAAATGAATACCCGGCAAGCGCTCGTTGATATGAGAGTTCAGCGGACTCAACTTTCTGATTCCGACGTTAGTACCGAAGCCAACTTCCCCCACGCGATTGAAGAACGGAAAAGTCCTGCATATGTTGAGGACTCGCTGTATGGACGCCTCATCGCAACTAAGATCCTCTAGCTTGTCTCGCCTAAATACAGCAGTGACAGGGTGAGCAGCCAGGCGCGGATCAATTCTCGTGTAGAAGTTAGTGTTCAAAGCACTCTCTGCCACCAGCACCCCTTCCACGTGAGCCGGGAAGGTCGCCACTTCCCCTGGCGGCAAAATCACGAAGCCACCTGGGCGCGCCCGTCCCCGATTGCTAATCCATGTGTACTTCGTCGAGTCTAGTTCGACATCTAACATGGTTCCAGACGGTGTCTCTATATGGAGCTGCTTCGCTGACTGCAGTCGGGTTAGCACTCCAGCATTCAGCCTTGACAGTTCGGCGGGCTCCACTGTCATGGTTTCCAGAAAAAAATCCTCGCATACACTAATACAACGAATCACTTCGCACTTCTCCGGGCCAAACTCATCGAGAATCCGCCGAAACAGTGGAAAGTGTGACATCGTCTCCAGCTCGAACGATATGATCACGATACGGTCGAAAGATCCACACTCAGTAATCGACTCCTGTAGACGGCTACTCAGGCCCGGATCATCGAGAGGAGCCATAGGAACTCCGTCGAGTTTACCCTTGACATTACCTCGAGACCTAAGAACGGACAACGCGGTCGCCGCAGCTAGCCGACACTCTACCGTATAGCAGATTAAAACTGCGCTGGGCTGAGCTCTCTCCACGTAATACTCGCAAAACCTCTCCACCCCAGCTATTACGTCAGGTTCGAGGAAAGACGTGGTACAACCACTAACCTCGTTCATCAGCACTCTCCTTCTGAGCTTGTATAAATTCGAAGCTTTAACCTCATCCAATCTCTATCCGACAAGGGGGCCGACACTCCGCAAACAATTCACGGAGGTTGCCGACCCCCACGTCTACATATCATGTTTCATATGTAATTCGGTAACGACGTGCTATAGTGTGCCCGCCATCAGCCATATCGACATCCTCCAAATTCGTTATTTCAAGGGTAAAATCACCCTCGGCTTCACGGCCTTGGAGATCGCTCATAGCTTCCATTACCATTGTTTCCAGGTCAGACATTATTCATTCACCTCCTCTCAGTTTCTTCTATCCACGGGTTCCAAAGAGCGCATCGACCAATGATGCGTGGGACACTATGAGTTATCCAGGGGTATCGTGCAAACAGAACCTCCCGGCTATCGATCATGTTACGCCTTATCCGGAGAATGTGTCGCCGTCGAGCCCACCCTAGCTCCTTACGCTAGCCAGACGAAAACTGAGAGCCACAGTGCCCCCACCAACCATGCCTGGTACCTTCATCTTTACCCCCTTATGGTAATTATCACTACCAGAGTTATCGTCTGGTACATCTCTTAACCTAACACATCGTGGCGACGTTCTCACAGCATTATGACAAATTAGCGAAAATATACCTACTACCAGGATGTTTGGCATCTGACAGCTGAAAACCCCAGGATCGGTGTCCAACATTCGTAGGGGGAGACTGTCAGCCGAGGTAGGACCAGTTGCGACATGGGTTTCACCAACAGAGGAACATGGGCCTTTGGGTGATATTGCGATTGAATATGGGCAGCTCAGACGGATCAAAGACGGTCCTTGCTCTTTACTCTCTCACGTGGTTGAGTTATGAACCTACGATTCTGGTGACCAACGAGTTGAGCGCTTGCCGACGGTGATTGCAGTCTCTGTCATCCGTTTGGAGGACAAACATATTGACAGTTGCTGTTACACTGGGTGGCTTTTAACTTGATCACCGTTAAGGTCTCCCAGCCACTTAGCAGCTCGTGATCGTGCCATGATGGCAATGAACAAGACGAAGAGGCCAGAACCACGCTCTTATGCTACCTCCAGCCGAGGAGACGCTAACTGAGTTGCCGACCTCGCTACAATAGAGAGGAACCGTCTATTTCACAGGCGGACCGGTCACACTCGTCATGGCACTTGAGGAGGAGTCGTCGACCCCGCATCCTTCGATTATCTGGGCCAAACTGGCCAATGATTTGCTAGGGATCATCTCCCTTGAGGTATCCGAGCGCTGGGAGGATGGGGAGGTAACAGGAAAAGTTGAGTATGGCCTACTGATGAGCGCGGGGGGGAAAGTTTGAGGTGAGTGGCCTGGTTGGGTGCAGATTTCCTACTGGAATGTCAGTAAGAAAACAAAACACAATCAGAAAGGAAATCGCAGGTGACCATGATAACCCCTGACTTCTCGGGTAAGCCCACCTACGCCGTAACTGATGCGATAACCGAGTTGTTGCGCGTTCATGGGAAGGCATCTCATCGCTACCGCTCTTGAGGTAGAGGTGACTGAGATGGTAAACGAGCTCAAGAGTGCCGGTAGGGACGTAGTACGCAATGGCTACCTCCCCGAGCGATCCATCACCACCGCGATCGGAGACGAGCGAGGTTGAGGTAGCAAGAATCCGCTCTCGTGACGGCGATGGGTCGATCAACTTCTCATCCAAACTCATCCCTCCCCACCTACACAGATCCAAGTCCATCGATGCCTGGGTCGCCTATGCCTACCTGAAGGGGGTCTCAGAACGTGATATGGCCCAGGTTCTTGAGGTTGTCCTCGGTGAAGGAGCCAAGAAGCTGACCCCAAATGTCGTCTCCTCCCTCAAAGTCGAGTGGAAAGCTCAGTTCGACGAGTGGAAAAAACGGGACCTGGGTAAGATCACCTTCTCCTATGTCTATGCCGACGGCATCTATCAGGAGATTAGAGGCCCTAGCCTGCACATTTCGCTCATTTCGGACACCGAATCCGGAGTTTTCGGACAGGGAGTGAGCATTCGGGTAGTCATCGGGTGCCACGCCCAACCCCTACCTCACCTCCTTTCTGGTGACCGTTCTTGATCGGCGATTGATTTTTCTCATCCTAGGTGTTCGGCCACTCCTAATCCCTGTAGGTCGGTCGAGGGGGACTACTTTGCGCATCGATTCTCCGTTCAGTTCGATGCGGTGAAGGTTCGTTGTTAAGCGGTCAAGAAGAGCGTCAGCGATCGTCGGATCGCCAATGCTTGCGTACCAGTTGGCAACTGGGAGTTGTGAGGTAAGGATCGTTGAGCGAAGTCCATGACGATCCTCGATCACCTCCAAGGTGTCACTGGCGGCATCCGGGCTGATGGGTCGGATGAGGAAATCATCCAAGATCAACACCTCCACCTTGGACCAGGCATTCATGAGACGTGCCAACCTCCCATCACCACCGCGCGGTAATTCGGCAACGAGATGCATCGATGATCGATTGACATGACCAGGTTCTTCTGCGAAAAACCGCGCTCGCAAACTGTCAACAAAGACCCGGTCGTCGACAGTCATACCCTTAGGGCAATCCAACAGAGAGCCTATCGCTCACACCAGCAAAGGCCTAGCTCAGCCGGACACCCAAAGTAGCCAAACTCCTAGCACACCCAAAGTAGCCAAACTCCTACCACACGCCTTGCATCCGAGGCCGCTATCGCGAAATTCGAACGGACATTCGTCAACGAGCGTGACAGATTTCCAACCGTTTGGTCCCCTAACAAGGACACACTCGGCACCCCTTTATCAAAGGAACACTCCCATGCTCACCATCCGCAAGCTCTCCCTCGGCCAGGGTTATAGGTACCTCATGGACTCGATCGCCGTAGGTGATGGCCGAGGAGATCAGAGCTCAGAGCTGACCCGTTACTACGCAGAGTCTGGCACCCCACCGGGTCGATGGAAGGGTAGAGGGCTGGCTGATCTCGGAGGGGGGAAGGGGGTAGAGCATGGTTCAGAGGTCACCGAATCTCAGTTGTGGAACATGCTTGGACTTGTTGCTGATCCACTCACTGGTGATCCAGTTGGACAGGCGTTACGAATCCGACGGGTGAGCATGGCCGATCGGATCAAGGCCAGAGTTGCCCGGTTACCAGAGACTCTCACAGAGGAGGATCGAGCCTTGGCGATTGAAACGATCAAGGCCGAAGAGGCCCAAGCTGAAAAGAAGATCGGCAAGCCGGTAGCTGGTTTCGATCTCACCTTCTCACCCTCTAAATCCGTCTCTGTTGCATGGGCTCTAGCCGATTCGGAGACCAAGGCAATTATCTATCGGTGTCATCAACGAGCTATCGACTATGTCCTTGGCTATGCAGAACGTGAGGTGATTCACTCACGCTCTGGTAAGAACGGCGTTCTCCAGGAGGACGTCACCGGCATTAGTGCTGCAAGCTTTACCCACTATGACAGCCGAGCTGGTGATCCACAGCTCCACGATCATGTCATCGTCTGGAACCGAGCCAAGTCAATCTCTGATGGCAAGTGGCGAACCCTCGATGGGAGTGGCCTGTATAAGTCCATCGTGACCCTTGGCGTGATGCACGAAGGAGTATTGTCTGACCTTCTCACCGAGGCCCTCGGGGTTGGCTGGGAAGAGAGGGTGACCCCAGGTGGGATGTCAAAGTCTGAGATGATAGGAGTGCCAATAGATCTCATGGAAGAGTTCTCACAGCGGGTAGCGGCGGTCAGAGAACACAAGGCACATCTCGTAGAGCAATTTACTCTCGCTCATGGACGAACCCCAAGTGCGGTCGAATCGGTACGCCTCGCCCAACAGGCCAACCTCGAGACCCGCCAGGACAAGGTGCATCGAAGCCTCGCCGAGATGACAGATGACTGGCGCCAGCGAGCAGCCCGCTACCTCGATGATGACCCAACTACCTTCGTTGCCAGCTTGGCGAATCGCAATGAGTTGCCACTACTTCGTGCCGGCGATCTCAGTAAAGAGATGCTCCAAGAAGTTGCGGGCCTAGCCCTCGAGGGGGTCTCAGAGCGTCACGCCACCTTTGGACGCACAAACGTCCTAGCCGAGGTCCATCGCCAACTCCAGGGGTTACGCTTTGTCAGCCCCGACGACCGGGTAGCGGTTGCAGAGCGAACGACAGAGATCGCCCTGGGCGAGGCGATCCAGATCAGCTCACCTGAGCTCTATCACCTACCAGAGCGGTTTCAAAGAGCAGACGGCAGCTCTCGGATGCGACCAAAGGAGCGCCATCTCTATACCACCGCAACCCTCTTGGATGCCGAGACAGATCTGTTTCGGGCCGCCAGGTCCCTTGATGCTCCGGTCGTTTCGGTCAGCACCGTCAAGGCTATTACCGAGGTAAACCTACCGGGAAAAAACTTTACGATGAGCTCCGATCAAGCCCTGACAGTTGAGGCGATCGCCACCTCTCCTCGTCGCCTTGATCTACTCGTTGGACCAGCGGGTACCGGCAAGACGACGACGATGGCTGGCCTACGTGCTGCTTGGGAGCTAGAACATGGACCAGGTAGCGTCATTGGGCTAGCTCCATCGGCAACGGCTGCCCAGGTGCTAGCCGATGAGCTCGGCATCGAGACCGAGAACACCGCCAAGTGGCTCCATGAGTGGCGACAGAGCGCCAGGAGACAGGCAGAACGCGATCGCCTGGCCAGCCTTACCGCGGTAATTCCAGATGCTCCAGAGCAAAGGGGCGCCCGCCAAAGGGAGATCGAAAGGCTACAGGGGCTGCTCACCCGGTGGCGCTTTCACCCCGGTCAGTTGGTCATCATCGATGAGGCCTCTCTCATTGGAACCTTTGCCTTAGATGAGCTTGTAAGTGCCGCCCAAGAGGCCGATGCCAAGGTGTTACTGGTTGGAGATCCGGCTCAGATCTCGAGCATTACAGCCGGTGGGATGTTTGGATCCCTGGTTCGAGAGCGAGGAGACATGGTGGTGCCGACGTTGAGCGATGTTCGCCGCTTTGTCCATGCCTGGGAGAGGACAGCGAGCATGGAGCTACGCATAGGTGACGAGGAGGCGATCGATGCCTATGAGACGCACCAAAGGATCAAAGAGGGTGAACGAGAGGAGTTGATCGAGACACTCTATCAGGCCTGGAGGAGCGACGTCACAGCGGGCAAGGACTCACTCATGATCGCGGGGGATTCGGATACGGTAACCGAGTTGAACAACCGAGCCAGAGTCGACAGGGTTGCCACAGGTGAGGTAGCAGAGTCGGGGTTGAGCTTGGTCGATGGGGCTGTAGCTGGGGTTGGTGATGAGGTCGTAACTCGAGAGAACAATCGACTACTCACAACCGGCAAGGGGTGGGTGAAGAACGGTGATCGTTGGCGGGTAATAGCGACCAGTAACGACGGCACTATGACCATCAGACGCCTTGGAGGAAGAGGAGAAGTCACACTGCCACCTGACTATGTGGCCGAACATGTCGAGTTGGCCTATGCCACGACTGCGTATCGTGCACAGGGACGAACGCTCGATACTGCCCATGCGATGATCACCAGTACAACTCCACGAGAGGTTCTTTACGTCGCAGCTACGAGAGGGAGAGAGGCAAACCTCCTCTATGTCGATACCCACTATGACCCAGATCCCGCGACTGCACATGAGGGGACGACCGAAGTACAATCCGCTCGCCAAGTCCTTATCACCTGTCTTGCCAATCAGGGATCAGAGATGGGAGCCCATGAGATGATCCGGAAAGAACACGAGGAAGCAGAAGGAATCATCCGGCTCCATGGGGAGTATGAGACGATCGCAAGAATCGCCGAAGAGGAGCGGTGGAACGAGTTACTTACGCGCTCGGGTCTAACGGATGAACACCTAGAACAGATTCGAGAGAGCTCAGCGTACGGACCACTACTCTCAGCCCTTCGAGGTGCAAAGGCACGTGGAATTGACATCGACAATGACTTCCCAACAATCGTTACAGCACGCCAATTCGATGATGCCGATGACCTAGCGGCGGTGTTAGCCAACCGAGTAGCGAGTTGGACGCACAAGCATGGCAGCAGGCGGATCGGGGCAAGCAACCTTATCGCGGGACTCATCCCAAGAGCGACCGAGGTAACCGATCCAGACCTGGGCCAAGCCCTTATCGAGCGTGAGCGTGCAATCGAGCAACGTGCTATCGCACTCGCTGAACGGGCAATAGAGGAGCGGGCCAAGTGGGTACAACTACTCGGACAGATGCCATCAGATCCAACACACCAAGCAGCTTGGTTGGCAAACGTCGCGACGATTGCAGCCTATCGAGAACAGTGGAACATCACCGGTAACACGGTCATCGGCAAGGAGGAATGCGTCGATAGCATCGAACAGCTTGGGCAGTGGAGAAGGGCTAGCTCCGCGGTAAAGGCTGTTGTCAGGCTCTCTAATAGCACGGTGAATACGAGCGAGACGCACGGCCATATCGGTTTTGTCGAGAACAGTGCCACAAGAAATATCAATGCAGCTGAAAGGTAGTTCTGGTGTCGAAGTCGTCATCAGTGCTCGCTACAATGCCCCACCGCGTGGCTGTCCGAACGACGCATAGTCAACATCATGCTCGACCATGGAGTCAAGGAAGGACTGCGGCGCACTATATCGCAAACACTAGTCAAAATATCCACCATTTAGGCCCTTGGTGTGATCAACAATGACTCAAGGATCTGACTGACTCGAGCTGTGCTTCGGGGCTCGCCCTTGGCACCGGGCGGATTGGCATTGTGCTGGTAGTGAGTAACGTCCAAGTGATTGGCATCGAACTGTCCGACCCGATAGTCCGCGAGCTAAGGCGCGAGACGCACTACTCATCGCTGCCCCTGGCTGCGCCGAAGCTAACACGTAATCACGACGCTAGTGCCTGGTGACTTTTCCCTGGTCCATCTCGTCCCCAACGCCATTCCATTCTACAGACCCAGCCATACCAAGTAGCGTGCATCCAGAATGTTGCAAAACCCCTGGTTTCGGACGACCGCTACGTCGCTGAGCTGCAAGCCATCCGGAACGCGTTCACCCATACACAACCGGTCAGGCCGAGCCTGACGAGAGGCGCCGGGCCTCATTTCGGCATGCAACTCGGACTGCCGAACGACGCTGGACGTCCCGGAGATCTTCTTGCAGCGTACGGCCGTTCCCGTGATCCGCTCTGATGAACTCCTCGAAGCTTGCAGCGGCATCCGCGTGGGATACTCCCGTCAATGATAGAGTATCGCTCCACTCTTCTAGAAGATCAGCTTCTTCGTAGGTGTGTGCAAACGCTTCTTGGATGCGGAAGGTCTCGACTGCAAGGCGCGTAAAGTGCCAGATAAGTCGTTGCTGGAGAAGGTTCACCCCGTACTCCGACAGGCACGCTACTCGTTTGGCAGTGTTGAGATCGACTGTTAGGGCCGTCCCGAGTTCGTCGAGCCGACCGACATAGAAGTTGCTGTTGATGAGCTCGGGAAACGGCATGAAGTCGTAGTAGCCCTTCGTCCAAGCCTCGCGCCCGATTCGGCTATGCCCGCGAACTGCTGCGACGAGGATGCGTTCTCGCATTCGCGCCTGGGACCCGCGCATGGTGCATGGATGGGCGACAATGACGGCCATCCCACCATCCTGAATACCTGGGATCGGGACGTCAGCTAAGACGTCTCCGGTGAAGGCTGGGCGGTTGCTATTCACCTCCTGGCCTCGGGCCAGGTACAAGTCGGCGACTACAGCGTAGGTTTCGAGGTTCAATCATCGCCTCGGGAAATCGGACGAAGACCGAGTTCCCCGTCGGCGGCCTCAAATATCTCGAATTCCGAGAAGCTACGTTCGCGCCAACCTGGCTGCCAGTGGTCGAGTGCTGCCTCTGGGGTCTCGTGTCCCGTAGCCAGATCGAGTAGGTCCACAAAGTGACCATCGACAGCCATGTCGATCCCGGTCATGGGTGCTTCAGGGACGAGTGGCATTTCCAACCACGCAGCGACATCATATATGAGGTGGTCGATGCGGAGGATCTCGATGAACGCAAAGAGACGTGCTATGGCCAGTAGGTGCGGGCCGGTTGGGGATTCGCCTTGACGCCACCTTCGGACTGCGGGAACAGATACTCCAACCAGTCGAGCGATGTCTCGCCAGGCGAAGCCTCGCCCGGCGAGCTCGTCGAGCATCTCGGTCGCTGGCCGCTTCGCCATGTCCCGGGCCTTGCTGTTGAGCTGTGCCTGAAATGCTTGATGGTGGACTTCGCTCACTCGTCGACTTGCCTCTTCGACATCATCACCAAGGAGGCGAGTGACATTACGCAGATGGCCGACATCTTCGACCAGCTCGTCAATGGTCCGAGTCCGTGACACATTCGTCGGCGCTTCCGTGGTCGAGCTAGTCCGAGTGCGATCCGCCGTGATGAGGTCAGCCAACGTTCCCCTCCTTCGTGAACTCTGCGAGGAGCTTGTCGGTGACAAGCATGTCGAATAACGCCCGAATGGGTCGTCTGAGTTGGTCGCAAGTGTCCATAATGATCCCCGAGTCAAACTCGGGAATGTCGGGTGGCTCCCAGAAACAGTCAAAGTCCAGTGCGAACAGAGGCCCTGGACTGGGCGGAGTAGGCCGGTTGAGCAGGCCGACCGGGTTGACCACGTAACCAGTCCGGGGTCCGTACCGAAGTACCAACCTCTGGTCTGGTCCGGTCCTGTACTGTGCCGCTCCCTCCCACCCGGTTGAGACGAAGCCGGCATCGCTCATCGCGTCGAGTTGGGGGGCCAGGAGTGAGGCATCGACCCAGTCCTGCCAGGCCGAGGGGGCTTCGTTCGCAATGTCGGGCACGCGGACCTCGTCGATATAGCGCATACCTACGCGGGCGACTCCATCGGGCAGGAGGACCTCGGCTGCTGCGGCTACAGCACGTGCCACGATCTCACGGAACTCGGGGTAATGGCGATAGCGGGTGGCTTCGATGGTCAGGCTCTCTTCAGTGATCGCCACTGCCAGCGTACGGTCCCGCACAGTGAACCTCGGGATGGTCAGCATCGGCATCGCTTGAGGCACGGCACCGGCAGTGTTGACGGCAAACGTAACCTGTTGGACTTTCTGAGACTCGATGACCCACGCCTCGCCAAGCAGGTCCCGGAACGAGCGTTGCAGATTCATCGGCAGGGGACGGGTATCCGCGCTGTTCGGGAACCGCACCTCGACGGCGACCAGCGCCAACGGCGCGTTCGGGTATACCTCATGTGTATCGGCCACTAGCGTCCTTCCCTGAGTAAGAGCATAACCTAAACAGTAAGCAGATAGCATAGTTTAGGTGTAACCAATATCCGCCTGAGAGGAGGAACAATGACCGCAGATTCGATGCGACCGCTCGTGAGCCAACCTGCGAATGCCCGTGCTCAGGTCTTCCTCAGCCACTCCAGCGCTGACCGCCGGATCGTCGACTGGGTTGCTGCCCAGATCGAGGCCATGGGGATCGACGCCTACCGTGCCGATCACGATGTGCAGGCCGGCACGATGCTGGCAGAAAAGATACGTGATGCCATCATCAGAAGCGACGCACTGCTCGCGTTGCTCACTCCTCAGGGTGACTCCTCCCGTTACGTCCATCAGGAGATAGGCGCGGCGCGACAAGTCGGGAAACCAGTTCTGGTCCTCTTCGATCGCCGAGTGGACCCGACTTCCCTTGCCATGCTCGACGGGATTGAGTACATCTCCTTTGACCACGAGGACGTCGCCGCGAGTAGCGCGGACCTCATCGCAGCCATCAGAAGGCTGAGCGAGCTGCAAGGTCTTCCGACGCCCCCAGTCTTCGTCGTCAACACTCAGCCCGCCTTTCAGCTCCAACTTAGCGCTCAGCTCCAACTGAATGCCAACCAGGTTCTGATCGGTTTGCTCGTCCTGACCGCTGTTGCCGGGTTGTTGTACTTGGCCGTCAACTACGCCAAAGAAGACGGGCCAGGCACGGTCGATGGCGCATAGTGCCTTCATCCTGATAGCGCTGATCCACGAAGCGATCGACCATCGCCGGGGTGAGCCGTTCGATCCGGAGAGATCCCAACCTCTTCGTGATATGCCTTGTGGCCCACTCGTACTGCACCAAGGTGGAGCCAGCGATATCGCCTTCGTGGGTTGTGAGCCATCGGGTGAGCAACATGTCAATAGTCGTTGTTGCATTCTCGGTGACACCGGCATCACGTATTCCGCGAAACTTCGCTAATGCGGCTTCTGCCTCTGCCTTGGTGCGACATCGCTTCGATCGGGTGATGACTTTACCGTCGGGTCCGGTCCACTTCAAGAGGGCACGCCACTGGTCGCCATAGCGATAGATGCTGCCTTGGCCAAGCGTCCTTCGACCTCGCATTCTTTCACTCTAGCCGGTTGCCTATCCGGTTGCCTATGGGGTCACGGACGTGGCCTGGGGTGACTTACCCCAAAATGCATAATGCCAGCTCAGAAGCACTTTGTTGGACTCAATGAGACCCTATAAACCCTACTTTGCGGAACTGGCGATAACGTTCGCCTTCAGACAGAGAACGCCACGCTACTGGCAAGGGTGAGCGAGGTCGAAGGCCAGATTGGCGCACTCACCGAGAAGGTGGTAACCCTTACCAAGCTTGTCTGTGGCATCTCGTCGGAGAAGAGCAAGCCGATGGAGCCTAGAAGAGGCAACGACGATGCCGCAGATGAGAAACGCCCCCGGGTCAGAAAGATCTCAAAACTATGCGTCATTGTCTGCTCGCGCTGTCGCGAGTGCAACGCTAGCTCTGGCTGCAATTGGATATCCGAGTGTTCCAAGACCCGCAACAACACCTGATGCAGTTGGGGAAAGGATTGAATTGTGCCTAAATGTTTCGCGAGCCCAAATATTGGATATATGGACTTCAACCCACGGAAAAGGCGACATCTTCAAGTGCGTCTCGAAATGACCATCCCACAATCATCAGCGCTCCGGAATTTATGATCGCCGCCCTGATGTCTGGGTGTTTAAAGAGCAGTCCAATTAACTCGGCCTCGTTGTCAGATTGCTCCGCAACAACTGTCCAACCTAAGGGCTCGGTCACAGCCTCTACTTCGAGCACAACATCGTCGAGGGTTTCTTCCATATATGTGTCTGTTTCGATTTCCAAGCCGAACCAAATTTGGCCCATTGAGCATGAGCAACTGCGGTCGGTCGCTTTGGGGCTCTGAATTGGGGAGCTGGTTCATCCATCACCTTTTGATTGATTGCTTGAACTAAATAGAGACAAGTCTTCGAAGAAACGAGGGTAGGTTTTCAATACGCAATTTGGCCCGGAAATCTCAACTCCTGGGACTTGAAGACCTAAGAGTGATAGGCTCATGGCCATTCGATGGTCGTCGTAGGTCGCGAACCTGGTCGGATGCGGCTGGCCTGGATAGATCGTAAAGCCGTCCGGATCCTCTTGAGCTCGGATGCCGGCACGACCCAACTCTTCGACCATTGCAAGTATTCGATTCGATTCCTTATGTCGTATGAATCCGATTCCCCTTACTCGAGTTGGTGATGTTGCGAACACGGCGACTGCGGCGAGCGTCTGTGCTGTGTCTGACATGTTCGAGAGATCTACATCCACTCCAGCAAGTTGCTCGGGCCCCGTCAGCATCGTACGTGTTGGCTCTTGGATGATCTTGGCGCCCATCATTTCCAATACTTTGACGAATCCAACGTCACCTTGTATACTCGACGGGCCAAGACCTTCGATAGTGATTTGGCCGCCGGTAATCGCAGCTGCGGCAAGCATATATGAGGCCGCTGTTGCGTCGGGTTCAACCTCGTACGTAGTTGCCACGTAACCTGAGTTTCGAACGGTTAATCCGCTGACCTCTGCGCCAAATGCTGCCATTACCGCTCGCGTCATTTCCACGTACGGTTCGGAGACCAACGGTGAAGTGAGTTCTATCTCTAAGCCATCCGGCATCATCGCACCTGCGATGAGCAATCCAGACACAAATTGACTGGACAGATGACCGGCGATTTGGAGCTTGCCACCCTTAGCCGGTCCGCTCACCGACACTGGAAGCTGCCCTGGCTCCGCTAGGTTCTCGATCTGTCCACCGATTGAACGAAGTGCGTTGAACAGCGGCTCGAACGGACGCGACCTCAATTGTGAATCGCCGTCAATGATGGTCTTGGCAGTTCCTAGTGCCAACACGGGCAAGATGAAGCGTGAAGTCGTGCCCGACTGTCGAGCGTCTATGCGGGGCGGGTGGTGGTACTCAGATCCAGTGACGCCCTTCACGGTCGCGACGCAGTCAGTTTCGTTGACTGAAGTTTCGGCACCCATCAAAGTGATAGCATCCACCATCGCCCAAGAATCCTCGGCCAGTAATACGCCTCGCAACTCGCTTCGACCCGTTGCCAGAGAGGCGCACAGCAGCGCCCGATTAGTGAGGCTTTTTGAGCCAGGCGGTCTAACAACCACTTCGGGTCGTGTCAAAGTTCGCTTGATCGATACAACGTCCGGAAATGTACTGCGGGAGAGATGCATGTACTCATTATCGCTGACTTCGGCCTCAGCTGCAAAGTTACGAGCATTTCGCATTTTGAATTGGATGTGGCTCTTGCGTATTCCGAGGGTTTCCGCACAGCGATTCCGATTGAATCCGTACACCCGTTCCGAAGTTTTCGTACACCCGAGAGGGGGTCGGCGTCTGACGTTTGCGTCAGTGGCATCGGCATCCTTGGACAGGCAGTGAACAGTCTTTGGGTACTTGGCTCCGCAATTGGTTTAAATCGTGGTGATAGCCCGTCTGGCATGATCAGGAAACGCTTCAAGTTGAGAAGATAGTAGACATTGAGTGTCGATGACCCATCTTCATCTATCTTCAACCCACTGGAGAACCGCGCAAGCTTGAATTTAGAACAGCGACAGTTGCAAGCAGCTCAGCTCACAGCGGGTGTCGCGCAAGGAAACAAACGACGTCGAGTTTCGTGGAATTTGCACCGTTAGCACCATCGGATATAGGCGATCAATCTGGCTGATCGCCTGTTCTTGGCATATCCTGGAAGTCAGCCATCTCTTCAGGAGTCAACGCGTCAATGGCACGCTGGTATTCGATCTCTATTGCTTCTAAAGCATCTGTAGCTCTTCGCGCCGCCTTCAGCTCTTTCTTCGCTGATTTGACATAGACAAGACGCTCTTTCTCGCTTGCTTTGGCATGACGGGCAGCCGCATTGATCCTCGCGGCAAAATCGAAAGCAATCGGACCAGCGTTCTTGCCTGGAGGAAATACCGCCACACCGTTCACCTGAGGTCCTTCAATGGAAACATAGGCATGTCCAGAGCGGATCTTCTTTGGAGCCGCCAGCGAGAAAATCCCGAACGCAAGCATCCGTGTAGCGGTAAACCTCTGGCGTTCCAGAGTGGAGTCATCGGCCTTTGCGCTGACTCCAATGATCGAACCGCCACCCTGTGGGGTTTGGATCCACCGCTCGTAGACAACAACCCCTCCGCCAGAAATAATTCGTTTACCCTTTGGATCTGCGAAATACTTCAATGCCGCCTCAGCCTCATCTACCTCTGTGCCATACTCATCCCATGCAGCTCTATATCGATGCTGAAGATCTCTTGCTTGGAGGTATTCAGGGCTTGGGTGGCGGCGCCGTCGAACCAACCCAATCTGAGCTTTCGTAACCTTGGTTGCCTTGGATGTTGGCCTTCGCGCGAGGTACATCACCAATTTGGCTAACAGGAAGACTATGAGAGCAAGCTCCAGGAACGAACCAACGACTAAGACTGTATTGAAAAAAGAGGAATGGCTCGCCTGCATGAGAGAATCAGCGAAGAACAGGACAAAAATCGCCAGGAACGCACTACGAACCTGATGTTGGACAATTGCCTCTCGAATACTTTTCAGGCCATACTTGGTTGTCCCACCAACGCCTCCAGAACTCTCCAATGGATATTCAGGGCGATCATTACTCGAGCCGATCGACCAACTTGACGAGCTGGCTGAATATGTTCCAGGGAGTCCGGGTTCTGATTCCCGTTGTCCGTCATTACCAGTCGGTAATGACGGATCCTGTGTCTTAGTTGATGACTCCAATCGTAGTGAATCGTCCGAACAAACCGCACTTTCCCCGTACGGAAACTCGTCTATACACTCGACATCTTCATTAGCGTCCACCATCACTCCCCCAACTCCGGCGCGTCAACCACATCATCTTATGTTGGTCATAATGAGCTGGTGGATTCCAGCTCGCATTCACGAGATCTTAGCGGCGCGAAAACTAGATGTCGTCGCGACAGCAACAACCTGAAAGCGGGTCCAAAGGAACGAACCTAACGAGGTTGATAGATCGAGAGTTTATCAAAGTTCAATGGCATCCGTTTGAGCCAAGGACATTTCCTTACGGGTGTATAAACCAACCCACACTAAGCTGCGATGTGTTCACAGTCCGCTATGGGTTATCGGTATTCGCCTGCTTTTGGCGACGTAATCGGCGAGCCAATCTCGCTTCACTTCGTCTCTGCATTGTCTGCTTCCGGAGTTCCTGCTTAGATTCGTTGCGAGCAACTCTAGCCATATCAGCAATATGTCCACGTCCCGCCTCAGTTGCGGCGGCCTGCAAACGGGAGGGCCGTGCCGACACCCAACCGCAGGTACACCCCACCTGGTGAAAGCCTGGGGCATGTTGAATCCACCGTATGCGATGTCGCAGCCCCCCCGCAACAACAGTTCCAGGTCGCGCTGACGCAAACAATCCAGAGTGTGAGTGAAACATACTATGCCCCATCTGCCGATCATATCATGGTTCGAGCGTGGCAGAAGTGCGATTTACAGGATGTGGATCAACTGAACAACAAAGCTGCCTTTTAATCTCGGACTGACACATTCTTCTTCCGCTCGGCGACGGCTCATCAGTCGTCGATTGCCTCGATGCCAAGCTGCTTGAGGCGTTCGACATTGTCCTTCATCGCCTGAAGGACATCAGGGTTGTGCCCCTCCCAGTCCGTGAGTTCGCCCGTGACCAATAGTGGGTCACGAGAGCGGTACGACTTCGTTGGGTTGCCGGAGAACTTCTTGTCCGTGAGGTTCGGATCGTCCTCAATGGGGCCGGTTGGTTCCACGATGTAGACCTGCCGGGGCTCTCGCCGATTGCCAGCTCTGCTCCCCAGACAGCAGCGTCCACAGTTGCCGTCAGATAGACGTGGTTGGCCCCATTGCGGTTGCCAAAGTTGGAGTTGTAGCCGGGCTTGATTAGATCTCCTGGCTTCCGTCATCCATACTTTCTTTTATCACAAACAGGGCCAGTTCAACCAGTCAGTGCAACAGCAGACCGATGGTAGCACTCGTATGCGCTCCCTTACCCGAGTGAGCGCTTGGGCATGGTGTTGAACTGGTGGCTGATCGCGTCGAGGTCGTCTTGGTCGTAGATCGACAGGTCGCTCGACTTCGGCGGCCAGCGCCGGACAAGACCGTTGAAGGCCTCGTTGCTCGGGCGTTGCCAGGGGCTGTGCGACTCGACTCCTACACAGGAGCCAGACACTGTCTAGCTCCTGTGTAGTCGTTGGCACGAAATGAATGTCACGCTCGATGACGCTCATTGCACCGATGACTTCTTCCATCTCGACAAGGTCCATGTAGCCCCGCTCGCAGGCGCCGCCTGTGGAGTAGTCGAATGCAAGGCCGGTCTCGGGGTCCAACTCGGCTATGTACCAGTCATGGCTACCGAGAAAGTAGTAGACGTGGAGCATCTTCTCGGCCAGCGGTGTGTCCTCGGTGGCGTACAGCGCTGGAAAGCTCTGGAACATCGAGGAGTCGTCTCGCCTTCTCAACACTGGGAGCCTCCGGCTCTCGTCGCTCCAGTTTGATCGGCCTCGCATGATCACAGGGGATTGCCGGGATCAATCGCCAGCCAACGGCTGCCTTGCAGGCTTGGGAGAGGACTACTCGGATGAGGCGACGTGAACGAGGTGACAGCCCTGACTCTGCGAGTTGATCCACGAAGCGATCGACCATCGCTGGGGTGAGCCGTTCGATCCGGAGAGATCCCAACCTCTTGGTGATATGCCTTGTGGCCCACTCGTACTGAACCAAGGTCGAGCCAGCAATATCGCCCCCATGGGTTGTAAGCCATCGGGTGAGCAACATGTCAATAGTCGTTGCTGCATTCTCGGTGACGTCGGCATCACGTATTCCGCGAAACTTCGCTAGTGCAGCTTCTGCCTCTGCTTTCGTGCGACATCGCTTCGAGCGGGTGATGACTTTACCGTCGGGTCCCGTCCACTTCAAGAGGGCACGCCACTGGTCGCCATAGCGATAGATACTGCCTTGGCCAAGCGTCCGTCTACCTCGCATTCTTTCACTCTATCCGGTTGCCTATCCGGTTGCCTATGGGGTCATGGACGTGGCCTGGGGTGACTTACCCTAAAATGCATAATCCCAGTTCAGATGTACTTTGTTGGATTCGATGAGACCCTATAAACCCTACTTTGCGGAACTGGCAGTCAAGAGGTTCGTGGGTTCGAGTCCCATCACCTCCACCAAATTACACCAGCCCAGAGCGCATATGTGCATCAATGTATAGCTCTTGAAAAACTTCTCTGGCCCCTCCGCTGGCCCCTAAGGATTTCTAGGGTGCAATGGACGGCATGAGACAGTTACTGACTCGAAGAGCTTTGGGGAACGGGAAGCGTTGGAGTTCCTCACCAAATGGGACACACAACTCTGCTTAGCTTGCGGCTTGTAGCGTAGCCCCGCATTCGAACGCCAATCGGCGACACATAGCCGATGCGCCAATGGCGCCGCGTCTTGTTGTACCAGTGGATCCAATCAAATATCGCGGTTCTTGCCTCTTAACCTGCTAATCGAGGCGCTCCGCCCAAATTTTGAGGTGCCTCACGATTAGCCGGTTAAGAGGCAGTCGCCAACCGTTCCCATCGATTGGGCCATGGCCGAGATCCTTCAAGCATCTCTTTGAAGTCCTCGCTGAAGTACTCTGAACCATGATCAGAGGAAAAGATCGTCTCTGCCCAACATGCTTTGCCTTAGACGGCTTTGGCCAGGCTGAGAGCGTCGATGAACACCTTGTGTGTCCATGGTCTCACCCATCGCGTGACCAAGAATCCTCCTCGAGCAGGCATCCATGATGCACACCAGGTAGAGCCAACCCTCCTTAGTCCCGACGTAGGTCAAGTCACTGACCCGAAAGAACATCAAGTTTGTCGACCGTGAAGTTGGCGTTTGACCAGGTCATCACTCTTCCGCACATGGCGATTGAGGCTTTGTCGTGATTGTCTTTGCCCTACCGCTAGCCCCTTTAATTCCAAGCTCGGCCATGATGCGTCCTAAGCGTCGCCTCGAAAGACGTCGATTCCACGGCTCTTGGAGCTCGCGTGTAAGCCTTGGGGCCCCATAGATGTCGACTTTCCTCAAAGGCCGTGACAACGCGCTCCTTAAAGCGTTTCACGGGCACGACACGCAGCCTCATGTCTTGGGCGCCCCTCGTCGTCCCAACGACTAATAAGCCGATTGAGAGACCCCACACACCTGAGCGAGCACAGACAAAGGAAATTTAGCCGCACTTGTATCGATGAAGCGATAGATCAGCTCTCGCCTGTCTCCTTCACCCAATCGGTGCGAAAATCGTTGTAAGATCTCTTTACACCATTGCGAGCCGCTCGTTCTCCTTGTGCAAGCTGGCGATTCTCATCGACGAGGTCGCGACTAGCGCCACTTGCCCCTCGTTTGGCCTTGTCCGACTCATACACCCAGTTGGACAACGTCGCCACCTGGATGTCTAACTCTTTGGCAACCTGCTTGACGGATCGATTCGAAAGCTCGACAAGCCTGAGGGCGTCATTTTGAATTCTGGCTCAAATATCTTGGAACCTTTGTCTCTTTCCCCTTATCTTCTTCCATATCTACCATATCTACCAGTCTCCTTGGTGTTAAGGAGTAGTGTGTCCCGTTTTGTGAGTAGTTTCAGCGTGTGCTGCGTCCAAGACGTCTCAGCGACCGACAACATCGTTGGCCTAGGCTGATACCGTGCTACGACCGCTACATCGCCCACGGTTCATCCTTTCTGTCTTGGCCTTAAGTTCTCTATTGCTTGCTGCGTGCGGGGCACAACCAGCTCAGATAACCGGCTCCTCCAAAGCCTCGAAACCCGCTACCCCGTCGACTCAAAGCCATAGTGCGTCCCTACCATCGACGGTCCTCGGGACGATGACGACAGGAGTTGCGCCGACCTTCAATGCCCGTCAGGCACTCACGACCACCAACGGCTCTGGGGTGATCATCGTCGGCAATACCCGTTGCCAACGCGCTCGCTGTGAGGCTATCGTCACCAGTGCGTTGAACTCTTCGCTCACGCCAACCGCCTGGCAAACCATTACACTACCAAATCTCGGATTGCCAAAGACAAACGGTGCCAACGTTGTCTCAACGTTTCAATTTGCCACCCCTCAAGACGGCCTTGCTCTCTTTAGAAGCTATGGGCACACCTCGATCACCACCAGGCTTCTGGTGACCACCGATGGTGGGCACCGTTGGCGTGCACTCTCAGACCCAAACCACCTTTTCCTGGAGGCCACCTTCACCTCTCACGCACTCGTCGCGCTAACCGGGACCTGCTCTGATCGAGGCGGAGCTACCGCTTGTTCGGGCTATGAGCTCCTGCGTCGGTCGCTGGCGACCGGTAAGTCTCAGGTAGATCCACTCGTCACTCCAACCCTCCCCTATCCATTCCTCGAGCAGCCATCGCTCGCGGCCGAGGGGTCTACAGTCGCAGTCACCGTCGACCCTACTGGCCCAAGGACTGCCATGCCACGCCTCTTCCTGAGTCAACATGGCAGTTCACCCTACGCCGATCTCATTCGTCCTGCCCTCACTGCAGTCACCAACTGCACGCTAGAGATCCGGAAACCTGCCATCTGGGCGACGTGTCCAACAGGAATGCTAGTCAGCGAACTCCACGCTGACACATTGACCGGTGCCTTCACCCCGTTTTGGACTCCATCGGGAACCTTTGGTGACGACACACTCGCACCCGTCAGTGCCCAAGATGCTTACCGACTCGTCACCAACAAGGGAGGAACCAATGCCGCACTTGAGCTTACGACCGATGGTGGGCACCGATTCCGTACCGTCACCACGTTAGAACCGCCCCAATTTGCTATCGGCGGCACCTCGCTCAAATTCGTGTCACTGACGACGGGGTTCTTGACAATATCCGAATTTACTCATTCTCAGCTGCATCCAGCCATGTGGGGAACCATCAACGCAGGACGGACCTGGACCAAGATCTACCCGACCTCCTAACGAGGGAACCGGGCATATGCCCACTCACTCCCATCCCCACAGAGAGACCCAATAGCTGTGTCAACAAGAACTTTTGTTGAGACATCCCGGCTAACGGAGATCCGTCCACGAACTCGAAGGGACCTAGCCGAGCCTATCGCTGTCTCCTTACACCATCGATAATCTCGTTGTGTTGAGATGTGCGATGATCGCGATCGTAGGCGGGCTGACCACCGAAGTACCGACCGTCAGACGCATCAGACGCCGAACACCGAGCTGAACACCGTGGAGTGCGACACGCGCTCCAACTGCATGGGACAGTGAACTACACGAGAAGACAAGAGTCGCAACACAAAGACCAAGTGCAGTGGACCGCTGTTCCAGGTCGAACGACGACGATGAGTGCTCCTGTCAAGAGGACCAGAAGCACGTTGATCGAAGAAGTGACCAAAACCAGGAGTATGGCTGCGCGTGCCCCTCGGTCCATGGGTCAATGTCAGCCCATGAGCCGGTCAGGAACGCATCCATGTCGGCTCTTGTGATCCAAGGGGACACCGCCGCCTTCCCTCTCGCCAACGCCATCACCGCTCGCAACATCAATCAGCGATTACCGACACCGTAACCACGGCGTGATATGGTTTGACGTCGCTCACAGCAAATGCCACCTGGCGATGAATCGGGAGTGACTTGTGAAACTTCGCCAGACGTCCTTGGCGCGTTAGCGACTCATCGTTCGCTCAAGAGGTCTGCTAGCAACCGGCCCCATTCACGGACGACAACCACCGTCTCGCGCCATACACATGCGGATCGCCGAATCGAGATTACACTATCCAACCTATGGGGAGCTTCGACACATTCCGCTTCCTGATGGGCAACTGGTCACTTCGGCGCACCATCGATGATCACCTTGCCCAAATTCAGATCACCGTCGAAGGTACTGCAGCTGTTACCGGCACCGTCGAGGGGGCCCCAGAGGGCCGGTCACGCTCTGGCGTCTACGTCGAGAATGGCGAGCTCTGCATCAACGGTCACCACTGGCCTACCAACCGTCTGCTCACCATGACCAATGAATCCGACGCACCGATCATTCTTCGTTTTGGGGACACAAGGGTCTTTGCCGACCTCGATTTACGCAATGGCATCTGGCACGCGACTCATCACTGTGGTCAAGACCTATATAGAATCACGACGTCAATTGTTTCAGACCAAGAGATCGAGGAGTTATGGCAAGTGATAGGCCCATACAAGAACTACAGCGCCATGACCAAGCTCCAGCGCGCATAGCCAACCTCGGTGCGATCATGAATAGATCCGTTGGGACATCGAATCACCCACAGGACGTATACGACGCTCGCCCTACCGATGCAACGCGACACGGCGCAACCGAGAGCTATCTGCGAGCCGCGCCATAACCATGAAGGAGCTAACGGTGGCCGTGGTCGACGAACCACCACAACCGTTTCGCCTGTCGCTCTGTGCACTTCGCCTACATTAGGCCATCACCGAATTGAACGCTACCCAGCCCATCGCGGCTACACCTGACATATCGTCAGCGATCGCCGACGCGACTACGAGCGATCGCTATGGAGATACCCAGCGCCAGCGCTGCGTAAATAGAGCAGGCCGACCCCAAGTGCAAAGATGGTTGGGATCAGTCGCCAACTCATGTGCAAGGCGAGGTCGCAGATCAACGCGACGATCACCCAGCACATCGCTATCCCCAGCAGCAGAATCGGCGAAGACTGACGTTGACCCACCCGATAGGAGGGTAATCCTTCACTTTCTTGCGGTCTTGCATGCGACGATGTCATAGCGATACGATAGCCAACGATGCCGTCGGCAATCACGGTTGACACAGGAGCTTCACCGAGCCGTTACAACCCGGAAACAACCCATCAGAAGTTCTCAAGATATCGACGTAGCTCCCACTCGCTCACGAACCCTTGCGATGCCTCAACCTCTGCCATCAGATCCTCGCAGTAGCGACCGATAAGTCGATCGTCAAAGCAATCGACTAACTCTTCGTCACCGACCAGCGCCAGGATCGCCTGCTCCAAGCTTCTCGGAAGCTGACTAGGTGCCGACTCCGCCTGCTCGGTCGCAACTCCTTGCACGTTCTCCTCGAGTGGGGCAGGGAGCTTCAGTTCACGAGCTACCCCCCGCTCACCCGCTGCAAGCAGCGCAGCCAACACAAGATAGGGGTTGGCACTGGAGTCAGCTCCACGGTATTCAACGGAGATCGTCTCGTTCCCCGCCGGACTCAACCGGACCAGCGCTGCGCGACTTGCATGAGCCCACGTTGCATAACTCGGTGCCTCAGCGCCACGGTGCAGACGGCGATACGAGTTAATCGTCGATGCACTAAAAGCACAAAGCGCACCACCGTGCTCGAGAATGCCAGCGACAATCCGTTCAACTCTCTCCTGATCCTGTACGGTTCGGCTATCCAGCATCTGATGGATGTGCATCCCAGAGCCAGGGAGGTCATTCAATGGCCGAGCCATGAAGGTGGCGATCAGGCCCTCATCGTGGGCCATGTCAGCAATGACCGTTCGCGCATGCACCAAGCTATCGGCCAGTGCCATCGGACTCGCTGCGGCGACATTGATCTCGTATTGACCAGGGCCAGCCTCATGATGTGCTCCTATGAGTGATACATTCAGCCCCGCGAGCGCAGCCGTGATCCGCTCAAGTAAACGTTCACCCTGACCGCGGGCCCAGGAGAAGTAACCCTCCCCATCAATCGGCGTGAGGTCTGGACGCAACAGATACCACTCAAGTTCGGCTGTCCCGCGCCAACCATCGGCGCTCATGGAGGTCGTCGTTATCATTTGATGCAGCGTCTGACGTGGATCAAGTGGCCACACATTGCCCTCGTCGTCACAGACATCGCAGATCACACGCCCAATACGATCAGCGTTGATACACAGTGTCCTCGGATCAGGTCGCAACATCAGATCGGTCTCAATCAGGCGATTTCGACCTTCAAGGACCGAGCCATCCACTCGCACCCCATCATGCAACGCCCGCTCAAAAGATGAGCCTGGGATCTGCATCGCCCGCGTGGCACCCCCAAGATCGGTAAAGATCAGCCGCACCCAGGCGATATCAGCCTCATAACCATCCCGATCATTCGTCGACATATGTTGTACTCCTCCTAGTGTGCGACCGCGATAACACCGACAACCACGGCAATGGTAGCTACCAATCCAAGTCCAAATAAGCCAGCCCGCCTAAGGTACCTAGCAGTCGTGCTCAGCTGAACCTCACCCAACGGCGCCTCACGAGAGAAATCTCGTACCGACGCCGCAATCTTCGCAGGCTCCGCTAGGTCGCCGAGAAGCTCCTCGGCACTCTGGTAGCGATGTTCTGGATATCGGCGAAAGCTATGCATAATGATCGCTTCAGCCTCAGGCGAGACCGTGGAGTCAACTTCATGAATCAAGCGAGGCGTTCCCTGCAGGTGACCAGCCATGACTGCCAACCAACTGTCCCCCGAGAAGGGAACCTGGCCACAGACGAGCTCGTACATGATGATCCCCCAACTGTAGAGATCGCTTCGCGCGTCGCCACGCAACCCGCGTATCTGTTCCGGGCTCATATAGTCTGGCGTACCCATGGCGGGCGAGAAGTGCTTCCAAGTGAGCCGGCGAACCCCAAGGCTGACCGCACTGCCAAAATCGCTGATCTTGATGATCTGCTGAGGTGTGACCAAGATGTTCTCGGGCTTGAGATCTCGGTGCACCACATCGTGTGCATGCAGATACGCCAGGCCGCTGGCGATCTGGCGACCGATAGCAAATGCCTCATCCACCGAGAGTCTCTCGGCTCGACTCATTCGTTCGCGCAGGGTCTGGCCCTCGACATATTCTTGGACAAGGTAGGCCTTTGAAGGATGGCTTGGCGACACAAGCGCACGTTGTACATTGGGGTGCACGAGGCTCATGGCGAGGGTCCGTTCGCGCTCAAATCGCGCATAAAGCCCCGGATCGGCGACGAGTTCTGGGTGAGGAAACTTGATCACAACCTTAAGATCACACCTCGTATCGATCGCGAGCCACACCGAAGCGTAGGCGCCCTCGCCCAACAGCTCTTTCAAGACATAGCCATCGATAGAATCGCCTGGTTGATACAAGGCTATCATCCCCTCTTAAACCAGTGGCTCAACCCCGAGGTAGGCGTGACGACAGCCTTTGGCTCCTCAACCCGTGCGATCATGACCGTTACGTTATCGGGAGCACCGCGATAGATCGCCAGTTTCATCAACTCCTCAACAATCCCGTCCATCTGGTCCCCGTGAACACCATCTTCATTCCGGATCGCCTGCACCATCTCCTCGGGTGTCACGAGATCCCAGAGGCCATCTGAACACAGGAGTAAGACATCATCGTGGTGAAGGATGCGCTCAGCAATATCGGGGGTCGTCTGGAGTTCACGACCAAGACACCGCGTCAAAACGGAGCGAGCCGGGTGGCTGATGGCCTCCCTGGGGGTAATGAGGCCCCGTCGCAACATCTCAGCCACTTGGGAATGATCGTTGGTCAGCTGCTCCACTTGCCGTCGCCGAATTAGATAGGCCCTTGAATCACCAACATGGGCCACCATGGCTGTATCACCTACGACGGCCACAGCAGTCAGCGTGGTCGCCATCCCGTTGTTGTGACGGCGCAAGGCCTCATCGAGCACGGCCTGGTTCGCGAGGCGGAAGGCACTGCGCAACCGCGCCTTAATCGGTCGATCCACCGACTGGCTCCACGCCTGTGCCATCGTGACTACTGCGATTCTGCTCGCCACCTCACCAGCCTCATGACCCCCAAGCCCATCAGCAACGATCAGCAACGACCCACTCGCCCCATCGCCATCGTGGAAAGTTTCGGTAAGTGCGAAATCCTCGTTTACCTGGCGAACGAGCCCTCGATCGGACCGAAGACTCCAAACGAGCCCTTGTTCGGCACCCGATTGACGCAAAAGACCGTTGCCTCGCAAACGAGGCTCGTTGTCGAACTTCGACGCCTCAGCCATCACGTCCCGTCTCGCCATCGCATCGACCTATCGCTTTCGATGGCTGTGCCACCCAAAGGAGTCGGTCAAACCCCCAGGGGTGCGGGTCGACCGACTCCGACGGCACGCAAGCGACGCAACGGCCCAAGGTCAGTATCACGAGATCGCGGTTGAACCGAGGCGCTCTTGGTGAATGCGTTCGGCGTGACCCCGCAGCGGATTGAACAAAACCCAAGCAACACCAGCCAGGATCCATATCGCGACGATCATGATTGCCTTGACGGCATCGGTCGCACCACTCCCGCCACCAGCTAGCGCAAGGTAGATGACACCCGCAAGCTCGACAAGGTTCATCGCCAGCCCGAGTCCAGGGACGATCTTGTGCTTGACAACATGAGAATCGTGTCGCGAGCCAAAAGCTATGAGGGTGATCACACAGGTGATCCCATAGACGAGAAAGGTACCGATATTGGAGGCCAGCGTGATCTGGGTGAGGTTGTTCACGGTATGGACACCATAGATCCCGATCACCGCTGACACCCCGGCGAGGATCCACACCCCGGCTACCGGCGTGGCGAACCTGCCGTGCAGGATCCCGAGCACCGAGGGAAGCTCCTTGTCCTTTGCCATCGAATACGAGAGTCGTACCGCCGTGTTCATGCAGGCGAGGGTTGTGCCGAGCAACGCAAGCAAAACCGTGAGGGCAACCGCCATCGCCGCCGCCTCCCCTCCACCCCCAAAGAGGCGGTCAACGACGTTCGTGATCAGGGTTCCAATGGGTGCCCCATCGTTGCCCGCAGCTACGTATGGCGCGCCATTAACGCCCGCCATCGTCGCCTTGCCGAGGACAAAGTCACTCGAAAAGTACTCCAGCAGATAGCAAAAGCCGCCTTGGATGGCCAGGGCGATCAGCACGCCACGCTGGATGTCACGCTCTGGCTTGAGCGCCTCGGATCCAAGCGAAGTGATCGACTCAAAGCCTACCAACAGGAGAATGGCGATGGTCGACTGGTACAAGAGATTCACGAAGTCATGAGGCAACAAGACGCCGGCTGCGTTTTGCTGTACGTAACCTGCGTGCCGATAGATGATCCGATACGCGATGAAGATCGCACTGACCGCGACCAGGGTCACGATTTGGATCACGTTGATCGCTAGCGCCACCGTGGTGGAGCCCGAAATTCCCCGGTAGGCAACATACCCCACCAGCCCTGCTGCAACGACGGCGATCAGCGACAGGACTGGCCACCCGAGCTGGCCGCCGTGGTCGAGATCGGAGTAGAGGTAACCGACGATCGTCGCGATGAAGGCGATCATGATACCTGGATAGATCCAGTAGTACAGATGGCTGATCCAACCAAAGGCGAGTTTGGCCGGTCGAGCAAATCTGCGATGGGCTTCAGACTTCCTATCCAGGAAGGCGGCCTCGGCGAAGTAATACGTCGACCCGGTTCCGGCATTGGGGTAGATCTTGGCGAGCTGTGAATAGCTCCATGCAGTGAACATCGCGAGCACGAAGGCGAAGATCAGACCCGTCCACATAGACCCGCCAGTCGCTGCGCCATGATTGGTTTGAGCGGCCTGCTCTTGAAACGTCGTCCACAGGAAGGCTCCAGGCGCGATCAGCGCCATACCATTGACCGTGACCCCTGTCAGCGACAGCGACCGCTTGAACACCGGCGCCGCACCCGGCGGGCTCAGATCCGTTGACATCAAGACCTCCTTGACCTCGCACACCCACTACGAGGTTTGGCGAGAGCCTATCGATCCTCTGTTACACCTTTGTTTCGGGTCGATGAAGGGTTGATGCCAACCGCAATGCATGCCGTGCTCCTCGTTGCGTCGTCGCTAAGAAGACCAGCTCGAACACTTCGTTGGCTCCCGTTGGCCGTGACGTCACAGATCGATCTTGGCTCTTGGATCCGCCCACGAACACGCCCTCTACCGCTTGCCGGAGAATACACACGCTAACCATCGAGCGGCTGATAGGTTCATCAGCCGGAAGCAGGTGTCAGAAAACATAAAACGAGCCATCGAGCACGCATGCCTTAACCTTGACCGCGAGATCCGCCATCGGCCATCGGTAAGGACACCAGCGAAGCTATGATCCCCATCGCACATCGCTGGCTGCCCAGCCAGCCCTGCCTCGTCGTTGACCCAACGCCTAACGAAGCGACTCTCGTCCAATGGGCCCGCGGTCATTGGGTAACGGATTCCACCATGATCCGACGAGAAATCACTCAAGCTCTGCGTGAGCCACACCCGCTATCACAATCGACTCAATACCGACCAGCGGTGATCAGACGACGTGAGGGGACGGCCTACCCCTCCAACCCAACCAGCCAAACCCCACGATCAAATCCACCGCATCGCTGGCGCTTGTCAACCCGCACCGCTTCGAGATCCTCCCATTGGGCGTCGTGCGTGGCCACCAACGCCTTGATGACTTCGGTAACATCAGCAAGCTCCTCGAGTGAAGGCTCGGCCAGGTACTCCGCAACCTCTTCTTGCAACTTCACCCGCAACGCCATCACAAGTTCGTGCGCCGACAACGTCCGCGTACGCGGATCCCTACCACTTGCACGTATCATCTCTGGAATGAGATCCCTCACCAACTTTGGCAGCTCTGACTTCGATGACTCCGACATTCCTCCCCGATCCAGTCCGCTTCTATCCCAACGCAAGCCAATTGCAACTCGCAATCACGTCCAACCCATGCCCGCTCACATTGGGGCCAGCCCCACGCTCAGCACCGAAACGCTCGGCCACGCGCCCCACAACGACCCAAGCGAGCCAACATCAGCTGGTTCGAGCACGCCACACACGTGCTGAGCGCCATACATTGCCATCGTTACCTCGTTGGAAACACTAGCAAGCGAACTGGGGGCACAGAACGAGCAGGGTACGATTGGCGCCCGCCAACGCACGTGCCCGCCCTCACGACACTACGATGCTTGCCCCACTCCAGGGGCGACCAAGAGCATACGACCTCGAGTCCGTAGAATCCGGTCGCCAACCCGTACCCGCCATGACACCGGTGCTTGCCGGCTCGTCCCACCGGCGTGTGGACTCGTCCACAATGAGCGACCCAAGAAGGGGGCTAAGCAATGGGCCTAATATCACAAATATGAATACCCCATATCGGTCGAATAGATGGCTCGACAGGTACGTCAAATGCCCGGGCTCGGATCGCATTAATCGCTTGCCACTCGTGCCATACACTTCTCGACAGAGACATGACGACAATCGAGATCGGCCAAGCCCAAAACGCGACGAAGCCGGGGAGCACATCGATGTGCTCCCCGGCTTCGTTGTAGACACTACTAGCGGAACTGTAGCAACGGGCAGTTCAAAGAACTACCTGCTCAGCAACCCTTTGCGTTTATCTCCGACATCAGGTAGGTTGACAAACCGTGCGACCGTGACCTTGACTGCGTCGAGACTCCATACCCAACAGCCTCTAGATCCATCGACCCCCGGCGTGTCAAACGACTTCCAAGATTAAAATCTGCGAACCTCATTGTTCACTCCTTCCCAAAGAACACTTATCTTCATTTGTCTTCGTCATCCAGTATAGCAAACTTGATGCCTATTTATTCCTCGTGTCAAGCAAACTTTAGGGAAACAATGCATCACCAAAAACCCAACCAAGACTGTTGAACCCAAAATCACACTACCAACGATCGATACGGCGCAACTTGCCTGCCCAACCGTCCTGCCGATAGCCCATGAAGGTCCTTTAGCACGATGCTCTGTCGCCATCTAGCCCCGCAACCCGGATCTTCGACTCTATGACATCGCCGGACCGCCAAACCTGCTCGGAGGCGAGCACCTATCGACATCCTGACTTCTTGGCCGTGAAACGTCATCCAGCAGGTTGGTCCACAACATGACACCCCGTAGCAGGGGCCGATGAGCCATCTCATCATACTCAGGGGGGTACACTGGGGTTATGGCAAAAATTGCATTTTGGATCACCGCAGGCCCCGATCAAGTTGATAAGGCAATGTCTGGACTTCGTCTCGCACAGCGACTCCGAGCCAACCGCAACCAAGACGTGCGCGTTTATCTTTTCGGGCCAGGTGTGGCCCTCGGAGAGTCCACCCTTCCAGCGGTCGTCGAGGTTCTCAGTGATCTGGCGGCCGCCCAAGTGCCGGTCCAAGCCTGCCCTGCAAACGTTACCCAGATGGGGCTCGACGAGAAGGTGATCACTGAGCGCGGGATTGAGCTCGAGCCTGCTGGGAACATCATGATCGAACTCGTTGAGAGTGGTTACCAGGTCATCGGGGTCTAAGGCGATGCAATGATACGTTTCGCCTCAATCGGTCCGTAATCTCGCCAGTGCTCAAAGCTTTGCCAGGTGGGTGCGAGCTTAGCTGTGATACTTGCCAGGAATCCCAGAGCCAACACCGAGCGCTAGCACCGAGCACTACTAACAGCGTGCGCACTGTACCCAGTTTGCCGGCGATGCCACACCTCTTCCGACACGGGTGCCACCCGGCGTCGCGACAGACATAACGGCGTCAACCCGAGCGATGTCAACACACGCCACCGTGGAGCAGTGTCGGCGTATCTGCTGATGCCTGCCTGCCGAGAAGCGAGAGGGCTGCTAGCTCAAGTGCACGCTGCACCCGCGACAACGGTAATGGACGCCTCGCTGCATCAGAACTCCGAGCGCCGCTTGACACGATGCCCTCAGAATGTACGCCGTTGTCAACCTATCAACTGTAATCCCTTACCTGTTGAGCGCAGGGCCAGCCTAGTGATCAGCGATCCCCCCTCATAACTTGGCCGATCAGCAAGGTTGCCACCCCAAGACACGCGCTCGATCGAGGCCCAAAGTGTATGGCACACCTGGCAGGGATGGTCGAAGCGACCACACATCCCACTCAGGACATCCAAACGAAAGAGTTGGGCACCATCGCCGCGACGATAAACTCGCCTCATGCCATTGGCCGTAATACTGGGAGGCACTGGAGCCATCGGCATCACGCTCAGCCAACGACTCATTGCCGAAGGTTTCAACGTGATTGTGACCGGTCTCGACCCTGCACATGTGCCCCCAGCCCTGGAGGAGACCACCGCACGTTTCATCGCTGCCGATCGCAATGACCCGGCGACCTTGACAGGACTCCTGGCACAAGGAGCCGATCTGGTCGTTGACTGTGTCTGCTATCACGAACGCCAGGCAGCTATGCTCGTGCCCTACCTTGACAACGTGGCGAGAACCATCATGATCTCATCGAAGGCCGTCTACGTCGACTCGTTGGGCAACCACTCCAACTCCGAAGAGCCTCCGCGCTTCGATGGGCCAATCAGTGAAGATCAGCCGACGATTCGCCCCAATGGCGCCGACTGGACAACGAGAGCCGGCTATGGCGCCAACAAGGTTGCTGCGGAAGAGACGCTGCTCGATACCGGCTATCCCGTCTCAATTCTGCGCCCTTCGAAGATCCATGGCGCCTACGCCAGGCGTCCGCGAGAGTGGGTCTACGTACGACGCATCCTTGACGGTCGCAAGACGCTGCTCACCTCACCAGAGCGCAGCGGGGTCGATCATCCGAGCGCCGCCGCAAACATCGCCGCACTGATCACAACCTTGGCGCCACTACAGGGCTCGCACGTCCTCAATATCGCCGACCCCGATGCACCATCCGGCGTTGAGATCGCTCGCATCGTGGCCCAACAACTCGATACGAGCTTTGACGAGATATCAATCGATGCGGGCACAGACCGACGCTTCAACCCCTGGGACAGTCGCTATCCGGTTGTTCTCGACACCCGCCGCGCCGAGGCGCTTGGCTATCGTCCGATCGGCAACTACGCCACCACGGTCGCCGCTGAAATCGACTGGCTCGTTGATCTTGCCCATCATCGCAAAACGAGCCAATTCGACGAGGACCCTTTCTTCGCACCATTCTTCGATTACGCCTTCGACGATGCGCTCCTTGCCACAGCCAACCAACGACCGTAAATCCGCGCGACACCACACCCCTTCATCTCGCCGCCCTTACCTGCTCGTTCCTGTTGGCCGAGTCTCTCCGATAACGCGAGGGGCTGAGGAGGACCGCCGTACACCCTCGTTCTCATTGCCACGATGGACTACCCCGCTCACCTTCGGAGGTACTAGCCTCCCAAGGGCCACCAGGCGCCGATCACAACACCTGCGAAGCCAGCCCCAAGCCAAAGCGCCGCCTCACACTGCGAATCCGCAGCCCCCCGCATCGACTACGTCACTAGGTCCTCGGACCTTGCATCGAGAACCAAGGCACGACCGTGGCGCTAACGGTGCCCTTGGCGCCCAAGAGCGCGATGGCACCCAATCTCGTCGTCGCCCTCGCGAATGAACTACGCACCCGGTCAACCCAACGTAGCCAAGGTCCAACCGTCATAAGATCGTGCTCATTACCTTACAACACCCGACGCCGCTCGCCCCTTACAACCGATAGCGTGGGGCAAGGTCAAACCCAAGTTGGCGATCCAGTATCGCTTCGTTCGGTGAAGTTGTTTGCAGTTCTGGCCGCGTTAATCCAGCCAAGGATCCGGGGGTCCTGCCTGGGTGGGTCTACCAAAATTCTTGCGATGGGCGAGTTCTCATCGCACCTTCAACCCAAACGGTCCAAACCCCGCGCTCAAAGTGGGTCGACAACGAGCGTGAACGAGCGATAGTCCTATAGTTGATAGAGGGTGGATCGCTACATGCTAACCAGCGAGATCCCCCCAGATCACGTGGCTTTCACAAACCGGTAGCCGCCTCATCAACAAACCGGCATCACACCCATCATCGACTTTGGCTGCCAAATGGCGACTGCGATCGCACCTAGCACCACGAGGTTTGCGACTCTCGAGCTTGGCGGACTAACGCGCAAAGACCGCTACGAAGTCCCGCCAAAACGGGCCGAGATAGTGCACCGGCGCAAAGATCATGCCCGCGAGAACGTTGGTACCAACGATGCCAGTTCCCGACTGATCGGTATAGGTCGCAAAGTTCACCCAATCAGGGTTGATGTCAAGTTGCATCCCCTTTACTGCGCCTGCGTGCACCAACACCGCGCCAAGCAGCGCCGGTGACAGGCCCGGCCCACCGACCCAAACGAGATTCCCATTGGCGGTGACGCCGATCCCACTACGCCACGTGCTCACCAGATTACCCAACGAGTAGCCCCAGGTGATGAGTGGCGCCACACTAGCTTGCGGCGTTACCTCACCGTGATCGACTAACAAGGTGAGGTTCTGCCGCACGGCGACGACATCCGGGGTCATGGATACTTCACTCCCCCAAGACCCGATAGCAACGTCACCGTCTTGATATTCGACAAGCGAGGCGTCACCAGGCTGAAGTGGAGAGCCGTAGCGACCATCCTGGTAGAACCCACCTCCTGTCGGCGTGAACTGGAAACCGCCCTCAAACGCCGCGAGTAACGTCGAGTAACGAGAGGCCGGAATCGGTGCCTGGTGAGGCCAGGTACCACCGGGCTGCGTGGTACCCGCATAGATCTCAGTCTTCGCGTGATTCTGGTCGATCCATGCGATCGCAACCGGTGACCCCTGAGCCGTCGGGTTAATCGTGGTGGTGAAGACGGCCGAGCCCTGAGCGCTCTGATCGCCTGCTGGAACCCAAACCGATGGCCCCTCACCCGGAACCATCGAAGCAACCGGGAGCGGTGCATACCACAACTGCTCGTAGGAACCAACGAGGTTCGATGCCGAAAGGTGCCCACGATTCGCAAAGTGATCCATTGGGTACAGGGCGTTTGTATGGTGAGCGGTCAGTGCCACGCGTCGCAGGTGCTCGACCGACGAGTCGTTCCCGCCCCAGACCCACGCACTCAGGCTCACGATGACAAGGCCAACAAGCACTCGCCTCACGAGAACGCCCGCTGGTGCACTTCTCGTCACGGTAGGCGAACGAAAACTTCTCACGTACCTTAACCTACACCGATACGTGCACGCTACTCCCGAACGCGCGATCACAATCGGGAAGTCGGTGAAGGTCTACCCTACCCAACCATCCAGATCACCAACTGCAACGATGACGGTGTCTGACCAGAGACGATCAGGATTTGGCTCAGGTGGTCTACCGCTAGATGGGTACAGGCGACTGCCAACAGGCACCATGCAGCAAACGGCGGGGCTCGGCCAGCTGTTGTAAGGTTCGAGCGCCCAACACCTTGGTGCCAACTGGGTCGATGGCCACTATGGCCATCGAAGATAGCGGGTTCCGTTCCCCAGGCAACGGCACCCGAAGTACCAGTCCTCATGAGTCACTTCGCGCCGCGCGTAATCTAGCCTCATAACCAGAGTACGAGGGCCTAGAGGTCATGATTCCAATCGGTCTTGGTACCACGCATCGATGGTCAGTATTCGATGGTGCGTCATGGCGCACAAGCACCTAACGATACGGACAATTAGTGGCTACCAACATGAATCGCGGGGCTCCATCCAGGCGATCATTCAATGAATCAGTAGCGAAACAACGCTTGCACAGAGCACAGATGTTAAAGCATGCGGTTAGGGCATGATCTTGACTTACGTCGACACTCAGACTGCATGAGACCCCAATCGGTGCCAACGTAGCCAAACATGGAGACAATCACGACAACTATCTCAGTACCAGATCGAGCAGCCGTTGGCTTCGGAGCCACACTTGATGTCGCCTATCGCTATAGCGAGGTTAACAAGGTTGACCAAGACGCTCTTGCGCTAGAGGGTAAGACCCTTACAACTGGAGCATCTCCGGTACGGCTGCCGTTTCGCATGCATGTTGTGCCAATCGACGAGCATACCTGCGAGGTCGGACTCGAGGTCGATTTCGACACCACCTCCCCACAACAGGTGGAGGCCAACGAGACTTTTATCGCACTCCTACGTGAAGCGATACCCGCCACCATTCGTGACCGCGAGACGAACCCACCAGCAACCGTACAGCCTGACCATGCGTCACCGCCATCGATGTTCGACCGTCTCGGACCACAGCAACTTGCCCGATTGTTCAAACACCTCACGATCCCGACCGCCATGATCGGGCTACTGGGCCTGCTCGCCTCCATCGTGATCTTTGCTCAGGCTGCCGAAGGTACCACCATTACCCAGTTGGGGGTGGGCCCAAACGGTACCGCGATCACCGAATCTCTGCCCGGCCATAACGCGAGCGCCATCGTCGTCATCTTGGCCCTCGGTGGCGAACTCTTAGCTACGGTGATCGCTCGCGGTGGCGATCCTCCTCTTCTTTGGCTACGCTATCGAACTCCTGGCCAAGGATCGAGACTCCACTGGTGCTCAGACCCCGCGAGCCGACGATCGACCCACAAGTTATTAATCGTTCTTTCGAAACTCGAGGATCGCGATACCCGCCATCGCCGCCCCCATCGCGGCCACAATGGCGAGCGATAGACCGACTGGAACAAGCCATCCATCCCAAGTTACACCGGGGCTCAGAAAGCGCCGAGCCAGAGGGCTCATCGTGATCGAGTTAAAGACCACACTCCGCATCGGTCCAACGATATAGGTGAGTGGGTCGACCCTAGTGAGCACGGTCAACCATGTGGGCAGACCCCCGAGTGGATACAGTGCTCCCGACAAGAAGAAGAGTGGCATCACGAGCATCTGCGTCACCGCCATAAACGCCTGAAACTGTTGGATTCTCGCCGCCATCATGACGCCAAAAGCGGTCAGGGTAAACGATAGTAACAGCAGCTCACCAATGAGCGCCAGGATCAGTGTCGGCCGATATGGCACGCCGGCAAGGCCAGCCAAGATGAGAATGACGATCCCCTGTAGCGTCGCCACCGTCGTACCACCGAGACACTTACCAAGAACGATGGAGCCCCGGCTGACTGGCGCCACCAACATCTCACGCAGAAAGCCGAACTCCCGATCCCACACGATCGAGCCTGCCGAGAACAGCGCGGTGAACAGCGCCGACATCGCGAGGACCCCAGGATAGAGAAAGGTCCGAAGGTTCACCCCTGGAGGCATGCCATGCTTGGCAAGCGTCGAAAGACCAGTCCCCAGCACGAACAGGAACAAAATCGGCTGAATCAACGACGTGACCATCCGGAGCTTGTCGCGCCAGAAGCGAATGAGCTCACGCCGCCATACAATACTGATCGCCCGAAGGTCCTGCGAGAGACCACCGGCTGGAACGGCCACCCGAATGGCCGCCGCCTCGTCAGGCAGCCCAATCGGAACTGACGTCGATGTCGTCATCGTTACCTCCCTCGAAAGCGCTGCCGCAGCGCCCTCATCGAATCACTCGTCGTTGCCTCAGTGTCTCTGATAGTACGGCCCGTGTAGGACATGAACACGTCATCGAGCGATGGTCGTGCCACACTTACCGAACGAATCCCCACACCAAGTTCGGCGAACAGTCTCGGGACGAATTGCTCACCAGAGGCTACCGAGAAGGTCACCAATCCATCATGCATCCCGGCCTCGATTCCGAAGCTGGTTGTCAAGGTAGCGATCGCCTTGGGGTCGTCGACCGTAGCAATTTGGACCCGATCCTTTCCAACACTTGCCTTCAATGCCTCCGGTGTGTCGATCGCTTGAATTTGACCGTGATCGATGATGGCGATCCGGTCGCAATTTTCGGCCTCATCCATGTAATGCGTCGTCAAGAAGATCGTAATGTCCTCTCGCTGCTTAAGGTCGATGATGTACTCCCAGATCGACGAACGTGTCTGAGGATCAAGTCCCACAGTCGGCTCGTCGAGGAACAGTACCTTTGGAGCATGGAGAAGGCCCCGAGCGATCTCGAGACGCCGTTGCATTCCACCCGAATAGGTACTCACCAGACTCGCTCGCCGATCCCAAAGGCCAACCATCTCAAGAACCTGACGAAGGCGTGAATCCACAAACTGCTTGGGCACCGCATAGAGCTCAGCATGAAAGCGTAGGTTCTGCTCAGCGGTGAGGTAGGCATCAAGGGTCGTGTCCTGAAACACCAGCCCGATACTGCGTCTCACGGAATCTCGGTCACGCACCACGTCGTAACCTGCCACCTCAGCTGAGCCCTCGCTTGGCTGAGCAAGCGTACACAGGATCTTGATCGTGGTGGACTTGCCGGCTCCATTGGGGCCAAGAAACCCAAAAATCTCACCCCCAGCCACCTCGAAATCGATACCTCGGACGGCCTCCAGTGATCCGTAACGCTTGACCAAACCACGGACCACCACTGCCGACCCACGTTCACCGAAGCTTGGTAGAGGGCTCTTCGCCGAGCCTGTTGCTGTTGTTGCCACTCACGCCCTCCTTTGGGCCGTCCAACTCATCTGCGCCCGCATCATCACCGTCGCGTGTTTATCGAACAACAACGACGGACACTCCATCGCCACCCTCTGGAGCTTGTCGCCAATAACGGTGACGCGCAACCCACTGGAGACCTCTTGGTCTTTACCCGGCTCGTGGTTTGGGGCAACGACACTCCTCATTCATCTGTTGGTTCATCATCTATTGATAGCGACACCGCAAAGCAGCCCCGATACTTGAGACCGAACCCCGCAGCCAAGCTTCACGAGGGCCAACCTCGCTAGAGACCGCAACGACCTGTGTCCAAAGTCTGGCACGGTGCCGAGGATGCTTGTGTGGTACAACTACTTCTGTTCACCACTACTGTAGTCGATCGCCAAGAAGCCAGCAACACCGATCCCAACGCTGCTCAGCAGGACGTGTGCAGTACCACAGCGGCTGTATTGGGCGCACCCATCCAACACCCACCATGTGCCAAAGCTTCGACCATTCCCCTGCAGGGTGCGCTACACAAGATGGCCGATTTTGCGTGGTTGGCACCTCGCACGCTCGACACGTTAGCCACCCACCCCATCGACGTTTGATTCCCATGTTCGTCACTCATCCATGCGCGCCCACACACCACCAGAGAGAAGCACACGAGAACGTCAGGCATCGGTGTTGAGATACGATGCCTGGAACCACCTCTTCGTGATCGGTCAACGATACCGACGCTATCCATCGCGATGTTCTTGGTCGCGACGGCGTTCGTCACGACGTTGATGGGCAATTCGCAACGCTGTGGTCGGCAGGTTGCAAGGTCAGATCATCTGCGTATGCGATGCCGACAGACAAAATTGGCGAAGGGCCACAAGGTCAAGCCAAACCGAGCGCCTCGGTCACCGCCGTGCGTGCCGTGGATGCATCCTCCGCCCCCAGGGCACGACGACTCAGCCTCTTGGCCGTCGTCAAGGAGACCCCATCAAGCATCTCACGCACTGAACCAAGCGCTACCGGCGTCATCGACAGGCTGGTCACACCCAGTCCCGCCAGAACGACGGCGAGCAACGGATCGCTGGCTGCCTCACCACAGACTGAGATCGGAACCTTGGTGCGAGCACCCGCACGACTCACCGAGTGAATGAGACGCAGCACGACCGGACTCCACGGGTTGAGGAGTTGTCCGAGCGTCGGAGCGTTCCGGTCGGCCCCCATCAGGTACTGCACGAGGTCGTTGGTGCCGATCGAAGCAAAATCCACGAGCGTTACCGCCGAGGCAAAATCGAGTGCCAGCGCTGGCACCTCGATCATGACCCCCGCCTTGGGTAGTGCAACCGCCCTCGCCATCGCGACAAACGCCATTACCTCCGCTACGGTCGAGATCATCGGTGCCATCACGCGAAGATCCACCTTGTCAATCTCCTCACTGGCCAGCGCCAATGCCTCAAGCTGGCGCTCCAAGAGGCCAGGCAACACCCCAGCCAACCGGAAGCCACGGACGCCGAGCGCCGGGTTCTCTTCCGCTGCGCGATCGACAAAGCTCAATGGCTTGTCTGATCCAACGTCAAGGGTGCGCACGATTACTGGGTAACCAGATCCCTCGAACGGACTGGCTATCGCCCGATACGCCGATGCCTGTTCCATAACGTCTGGCTCGGCATCGCGCGAGGCGAAGAGGAACTCCGTTCGGACCAAACCAACACCACTCGCCCCAAGGGTACTCGCTTCGGTCGCATCCGCAACCGAACCGACGTTGGCGAGTAGCTGTACGGCCCCGGTTGCCAGTATCGAGCGCGCGCGCATTGCACGCGGCTTCGTGCCCTGACCCTGGCGTTCGGGTGAGCCCAGCTGTGTCGACACTCGGCCCCGCACAGGATCGAGCTCAACCCTAAGACCTTCGGCGATGTCAGAGGCCCCTCCACAGCCCATCAGCGCCGCAATATCGAGCGAGCGCAGGATGAGGGCCGCATGACCCGTGGGGCCGCCGTACTTAACGACGACGCCCCTGACCGAGTGGGGATCCAAGCGTGCGGCATCCGCTGCAGCCAACGAGTCGAACACCAGAATCAAGCCATCACCAGTCATCTCATCCGCTTGCCCCGACGAGGCAGCAGGCAACGTCTCGAAGATGACGTCACAAGCCCTGGCACCGATCTCGTTGATATCGTCAGCCCGCTCGCCGATGTAACCACCTACAGCGCGCAGCTCTTCGGCGAGCGTCGCAAAGGCACCAACTACGTCGATGCGGCGCACAACGATCCCAGCTTCGCCAACTTTAGCTTCGACAAGTTGTGGCGTGAGGATGGCTATCAGCCGGTCGACAAGTGTCGGGTCCTCTGCCATCATCGCCTGCGCGCCGAGAATCTCACCCACCTCGGGGGATGTCACCGACTGTAACTGGACGAGATCGCGGGCCGTCTCGGTGAGGGCGCTCTCGAGACGCTGGCGGAGGGCCTCGGAGTCTCCGAGGACGAGCGACTCCGTCGGATCTCCAGGCCCCGACACCCGGCCTTGTCGCGCTTTTGCTTGGTCATCATCTGCTTGCATCGTCCCCTCGTGACCAGTCTCGCCTGAGCGGGCCCCAGAGCTGCTGCGCGCCACTCGGTGGACGGTGCCCTGTACCGTGCGCGTGCCAACACCAAAGCCAACCCATTCACGGGCCCCCTGCAGTTCGCTAGCTTTAGTCACCGAATCGACGTGGTGCTCACCGTCAGCCAAGCTTGCGAACCTCCCAAGCATGCTTGCCAGCCCCGATGACTTCGCTCAGCGAGGACCCCATCGCAACCGCCATCGCACAGGCGATCGCTCCTTCAACCATCGGCGCATCGATAATCTGCACTCGATCGCCAAGATCGCCAAGATCGATGGCCGCACTGGCGGCGAGGAAGGATGATCCAACGTCCCCGATCAGGCCGATCGCGTCCACCCCTTTGAGCTGATCTAGCCCTTCGAGCACCATCGCGGCGTTGACCCCAAGCCCCTGTGCCGAGGCATCGACATCGCCACCGACGGCCACGAGCGCCAACTCATCGCCGGCCAGCGCCTGGACCAACTCGACAACACCGAGCGCGAGTCGCTTGGAATGTGAAACGATGAGAAGCCCAATCGTCATGCACTGACCGTCGCTTGCGACTCGAGTAGCGCCTGAAACCACAAGGCCGAGGAGCGAGACCCTGGATCGACATGACCAACACTACGCTCGCCGAGGTAGGCGGCCCTCCCGCGTTTGGCGACCAAGGCACTGGTGGCATCCGAGGCTTGACGCGCCTGTTCTAGGGCCTGTGTAAGCGCTGTCTGATCCTCGGCCGAGGAGGCCACCAACCCCTCGGTAACCGGAATGAACACGTCCATCATCGTCTTGTCTCCAACCACCGCTCCCCCACGCGTCGCGAGTGCTGCAACAAAGTCAGCGAGCGCCTGGACAAAACCGGCCCACGAGACCTCGGACTCGTCAGGCAAGGATGCCCCAAATTTGAGCATCGCCGACCCCCAAAGCGCTCCCGAGGCTCCACCAACGGTGCTCATCAGCGTCATCCCCACGAGCTTGGCATCCGAGCGCAGACCTCCCTCGGGGCTAGCATCAAATGCATCCACGACCTTAGCCAATCCGCGATCCATGTTTGAGCCATGGTCTCCATCGCCGATGGCGGCATCCAGGTCGTTGAGCTCACCTCTATGTTCGTGAACCAGTGCCGCAAAGCGACGCCAGAGCTGGCGAAATGTGGTGTCATCCATGTAAGGCATGTTAGTGCCCGACGATGCGCAACGCCGGGGTGTCAGCTCGAGCTTTGAGTCGCCTCGCCCGCTCCTCGTCGAGGCGCAGCAACGTCAGCGACGCCCCCGCCATCTCCAGCGAGGTCATGAACTCACCCATCAGTACCCGCTCCAAGACCAACCCTCCATCTCGAGCCAGTTGACCCAGATGCGCCGTCATGATCGCGAGCTCAAGCTGCGGTGTCGCGCCCATCGAGTTGACCATCGCAGCGATCGGTTCACCGCTGGTGAGCGAAAGTTCGTCGACGAGCCGGTGAAAGAGACGAGCAGTGACGTCCTTGGCACCCATCATCGGCACCCGCTCGATACCAGGCTCACCGTGGATCCCGATACCCATCTCCATCTCCTGATCACCGAGTTCGAAGGTCGGCTTACCGTTGGCTGGCACCGTGCACGAGGTCAAGGCAAACCCCATGGAGGCGACGTTGGCGACGACAGCATCTCCAACCGCCTTAACCGAGGCCAAGTCAAGACCCTCTTCGGCTGCAGCTCCGGCGATCTTGTGTACAAAGACGGTGCCAGCGATACCGCGTCGACCGGTGGTATAGAGCGAATCCTGGACAGCGACGTCATCGTTGACCAGCACGACCTCGGTACGGATACCGTCGGCATCCGCCAACTCCCGGGCGATGTCGAAATTCATAACGTCCCCGGTGTAGTTCTTCACCACCAACAGCACCCCCGCACCATGGTCAGCTGCCTTGATGCCGGCATAGACCTGATCGGGAGTCGGGGAGGTGAAGACCTCCCCGGCCACCGCGGCGTCGAGCATCCCAAAGCCGACATAGCCACCATGTGCCGGCTCGTGTCCCGACCCGCCACCAGAGACGATGCCGACCTTCCCAGCTTCCTTTGGATTCGCGCGCGCAAGAACCGAGGTCTGAGCCACGCGCACCAGGTACTCCGGATAGGCGACCACCATACCATCGAGGGCCTGATCGACGACCGTCTCTACTGCGTCAATGATCTTCTTCATCGGTTCATCCTCACTGTTCGGCCCAACGCTCGGAGCGCTCGACGGCGCGCTTCCAGCCAGCGACCAGCTCATCTCGGCGCACAGCGCTCATCGATGGGTAAAAGAGCGCATCGCGCTGCCAGACCTGGGTGAGTGGTTCAAAGCCATCCCAGACACCGACGGCAAGACCGGCCAGGAAGGCAGCACCCATCGCTGTTGTCTCGGTCACCTTGGGCCGTTCGACTCTTGTACCAATAATATCAGCCTGGAACTGGGCCAAGAAGCTGTTGTTGATGGCTCCCCCATCGACGCGCAGCACGTCGACGGCCTGTCCTGAGTCCGAGCGCATCGCTTCGAGGACATCTCGCGACTGATACGCGATCGACTCAAGCGCCGCTCTGGCGATGTGGGCTCGATTCGAGCCTCTGGTCAACCCTACGATGGTGCCTCGCGCATAACTGTCCCACCACGGAGCCCCGAGTCCGACAAAAGCCGGCACCAGATAGACCCCGCCGGTATCGGGCACCGACAGTGCTAACGTCTCGGTCTCCTCGGCCTTGGTGATCAACCCGAGCTCATCACGGAGCCACTGGACCACTGCCCCGGTAATGAAGATCGAACCCTCAAGGGCGTAGGTCACCTTGTGATCGATCCCCCAGGCCAGTGTTGTGACCAATCCATTGTCGGACGCGACCGCCTCAGAGCCGGTGTTCATCAAGAGAAACGAGCCGGTCCCATAGGTATTTTTCGCCGAACCAGGCGTATAACAGCCCTGTCCAAAGAGGGCAGCTTGCTGATCACCGGCGATCCCCGCAATCGGGATGGTGCGGCCGAGCCAACTCGCATCGACCTCACCAAGGACACCTGAGGAGTCCACGACGGTGGGACACATCGAGCGCGGGATGTTCAACAGACCCAGCAACTCGTCATCCCACTCGAGATCCCGGATGTTATAGATCATGGTCCTCGAGGCGTTCGAGTAGTCGGTGACATGGAGCTCATTGTGGGTCAACTTGTTGATCAACCACGAGTCGATCGTCCCAAAGACGAGGTCACCACGCTCAGCCTGTTCACGAGCACCAGGGACGTTGTCCAAGATCCAGGCGACCTTAGTGCCGGAGAAGTACGCGTCGATCACCAACCCCGTCTTGGCCCGCACCATGTCAGTGTGGCCAGCCTCACGGAGACGGTCACACATCCCAGCGGTTCGACGACACTGCCACACGATGGCGCTATAGACCGCCTGCCCGGTATGCCGATTCCAGACCACCGTCGTCTCCCGTTGGTTGGTGATTCCAACGGCGGCGATGTCGGCCACGTTGATGCCTGCCGTCTTAACACAGCTCTGGATCGCCTGCCATTCGCTCTGCCAGATCTCCTCTGGATCGTGTTCAACCCAACCGGGCTGGGGGTAGATCTGTCGAAACTCCTGCTGTCCAATCGCCACCGGCAATCCGGCATCGTTAAACAGTATCGCTCGCGACGATGTCGTGCCCTGATCGAGGGCGAGAATGTACTTAGTCACTGGTGACCATCCCTTCTTCCAACTCGTCCGTGGCAGTCTCTTGGGCCACCTCAGCCGGATGCTTTGCTCGATAATCAAGTGTCATTTCGATAAATATCTTGTAGATACCAACGGCGATCGCGGCTCCAATGAGCGGTCCAACGATTGGGATCCACCAATAGCCTCCTTGCCCTGGACCCGGGAAGGCGTTCTTGCCCCAGCCAAAGAGCCAGGTCATGAGGCGAGGACCGAAGTCACGGGCCGGATTGATTGCATAGCCGGCATCGGTACCAAAGGAAAGCCCGATAGCCAAGACTGCGAGCCCAACGATAAAGGGGCCAAGATTCGAAATTGGAGCCATGTTTCTTGCATCATTGATCGCCAAAATGAACAGCAAAAGAAAAGCTGTACCGATGATCTGGTCAACGATGGGTCCAACCCAGCTGCCGTGAAAGTACGAGGCTGGGAACGTGGCGAAGATCGAAAACGTCGTCAATCCCCCACTGGAGCCGCGCGACACCACATGATGGACCAGGTTGTACTGATCGATCGCCTTGTAGTAGTCCGCATAGACGATGAGAGCCCCACTGAAGGCACCGAGCACTTGGGCAATCCAATAGGGCAACACCTTCTTCCAGGGAAGGTTTCCTTTGATCGCTTGAGCAAAGGTGACGGCTGGGTTCAGATGAGCCCCAGAGACACCTCCCGCTACATAGACGCCCATCACCACGGCGATCGCCCAGCCCCAGCCGATGAGCATCCAGCCACCAGCTCCTTGAAAGATAACCACGGTTCGACCAGACATCGTCAGGCCGACGACGGCAACCGCCACCGACCCGGTCCCGAAAGCGAGCAACACCAGGGTCCCTAAGTACTCCGAGAGCAGCTCCCCCCAGGCTGTTGCACGCCATCCGGTCTTACCGTAACGCACCTTTGTAGCCATTCTTTCCCTCCTTCGGCCGCCAAAGCGTCCGCTATCAAAGGCAAGCGAAAACAGCAAAAAACCCAAGCCCTCACCAAGGACTTGGGTTCTCTCTTTCTCTCACCCACCACCGATATTACACCTTTCCAACAAGGGGCGTACATTAGATACCAATATTTTTGAAACACTTGGCTATGGTTCCCACCGAATCACAATGCTTTCGCCTTGGAGCGAGTTCCGGGGACAATATCTGACACAATCGATGACAGAGCCTTGCAGCCTCTGGGCATCGGTTACGAGTGCAGCTCATGCAATCTGCGCATATTACCAATGCACCAAACGAGCTTGGTCACTACTTTCGTGTCCCTTGGCATACGCTCAAACAGCATCGTAACCAGCGAATTGCCATCCGATCAGCGTCGTGTCCTTCTCCCGACGAGGATCTTGTATCGAGAATATCAACACCGCCATGATCTTGAGTCCGACCAGATATAGATCGTTGACAGATCGTGTAATTCCAATATTAGAACTCCTCTAATATTGGACTCGAACAAACTCATCAATCATCGACATCATCGGTCACTTCCAATAGATCACCAAGCGTCTCAAGTACCGGACCAGCCTCATCGCTGAGCTCAACGACGACAACGTCTCCCTGGTCGATGCCGAGCGCCAGGATCTCCAGGATGCTTTGCACGTTTGCCGAACGATCGCCCTTAGCGATGGTACCGACCACCCCAGCCCCATGCATCGCCTTGACCAAACGTGCCGCCGGCCGGGCATGAAGTCCCGAGGGATCGATGACCCGTAATCGACATTGTTGCATGAACCCTCCCTACTAACCCAATCCCTGCGCCTCAGCGAGGAGGCGGATGGTACTCGTCGACACCCCTAAGGCCCCAGCCTTGTGCGCCGCCACCACCTGGCCCATCTGGGTGATCAACCCACCTGCGATCAATGGCACGTCAATCGCGTCTGCAACCCGTGTGATCTGCTCAGGCAGGACTCCCGGTAGGACCTCAACCGCATCGGGCTCGGTTCTAGCGACGTTGCGCAGGCCAGACTCAACCGATGAGGAATCCAGCAGAAAGATCCGCTCGATGGTGAGCAGGCCAGCCTTCTTGGCCGCTATCGCCGCCGACGGATGGGTGGTGATGATCCCGGCTGGGTGTCCAAGACTCGCCAGCAACGCAATGCCTTGGGTGTCATTGGTGATGCCACGTAACATGTCGACATGGACAAAGACACAAAACCCTCGCTCGCTCAACAACTTGGAGGCACCGAGCACCTCTCTGCCATTCCCGCCTAAGAGAAAAACCCAGGTCGGCTCCATGTCGGAGACCACCGTGAGCACATCAGCAGGGTCCCGGGCAGCAAAGATCACCTTCGGAATCATGTCCGGCGAGATCATCTGCGGTTGAGCGTTCACCTGAGCACCGCTGCGTGCTCGAGCTGGGCTGCCATCCACCGTGCCGGATGGAGGGTGCGGTGACCGGTGAGCTCTTCCAAGTGAATTGCACAGGTGCCACTATCGGTCAAGATGATACCCGGTCCATCGATAACCTCGTTGGCCCGTCTTCCCAGCGCCTTCGCGACCTCGGTATGCTCGGATTTAAACGCATAGGAGCCAGCGGCGCCACAGCAGTTGATCTCAAGAATCCGAGGCATCTGCTCGCTCGCCCGTTCGATCAGCGACATTAGTGAACCCTCCCCACGCGCCACCTTTGAACGGCAGGTGGCATGGGTGTAGAGTACCTCGTCTTGATGATTGGCGCGCAACTGGGAAAAGAATCCAGGACTGGCGTGGTCGAGGACAAACTCCACAAAGGGAACGATAGGGGTCGCTAGCTCCAGCCTGAAGTAGCGAGGCCACTCGATGCGCAGGGTATCGTCACAGGTGGCGTTCAAGGTCACGATTGCCTCAAGGTGTGCAGCTCCACGCCGTAGTGCCCGGTAGGTGACGTTGGCTGTCCGCTCGGCCTCGCCGAGCAGGCCTGAGGCATACGCTGCCGCCCCGCAACAATGACTCGCCGCCGGCAAAGCAACCGGTGCAAAGCCCAGACGTTCGAGCACTGCCATTGCGCCGGTGAGCGTCTCTGAATCAAAGCCACGGGTGAAACAATCGACGAAGATGCCTACCCTTGGCTTGTTCTTATCTGGCCGCACCTTGCGCTGCCGATAGGACCGCTTGATCGGCGATGGAGATGGCCACTGTGTCGTGGCGCTGACGCCGAACGGGACACCAAGTGGCTTTGGCAACTTGACGAGTCCAGGCGCCATGGCCAACCACTGGGGATGGGTCAACAGGTAATCTCTTAACATCAGTCGGGTCGACTTTGGGGCGTGTTGCTTGTGCTCGGCGATCAAATGCGCAATTGGCACCCCGACCGGGCAGGCATCCTCACACAGCTGGCAAAACGTGCAGTCGTTGACGTGGGCCATCGCCGCATCGTCACCAGCCTGAAACCGTCGATACCAGTCGGGGCCAAGGGCTTTTGGACCAGGAAACTGCTGATCGACTCGGTAGACCGGACAGGCCGTCACACAAATCGCACACTTGATACAGGCATCCTCAAAGTCAAAGCGCTTCACGGGTACCCTCCTCGATCATTCCAAGGGCCATCCGGACCGATCCAACCACCATGGCTCCGCCATTATGATCCCGATTCGGATTCCAGCCTCCAAGCGCTCGCCCGATCGCAAGCACGCGACCGCTACCAAGACAGTCGATCTCGTCGTGCCCGACCCGATCGAGATCGTTGATGCTGTGCATCTGGCCGATCTCGCGGTTGACGAGCTCGTCGATGATCGCGCCATCGACGGTTACTCGGGCCCCACCGCCAAGCACCCCACCGGTTGCGAGCAGCACATAATCGCCGCCAAAGCTCCTGCCATCAGCGGTCGTCACCGTCGCGGTTGGCGTGACCTTGACGACATGGCCACTGATAAAATGCACGCCATCTCGGCGGAGCGACTGCTCCCAACGATCCCGAATTCGTACACCACCCACGCTCGGGGACAGGAGCGGGAACTCCCTGATCGGGCGCCCTACCTCCTCAGAGAGACGGCCAAGCAGGTAGGTCGTCCGCTCGAGTCCGACGATCTGTGGCACGATCACCCCCAGATCACGGGCACAAGAGCGAAGACCCTTGATCAACTCTTGGCGCAGCCAAGTGAGGCCTGCATCGGCATCAAGATAGCTTGCAAATCGGATCGCGCCCCAGCTCTCGTCCCACCCCGATGGACGAGCAAGCCGGACCTCGATGGCCTGGCGTCCAGTCTGGGCACGGTAATTGGCCGCCTGAGCCTCGACGATCGAATCAGCGAGCCCATCCACCCCGACGATGATCAGATCCTCGGGTTCGAGGCTCGCATACTGCCAGCTTGGCACCAGAAACGTTGGACGAAGATTGCCCGTTGCCGTTACCGTGCGTGCCACCACCTTCTCATCAAAACGTTCAAGAGCAACACCAAAGTTAGCAAACAGCCCTACCACGTCACCAAAGGCGCCCAACCAGTCGGTCAGAGAACGCTGGATCGGGAACGTCTCGAAGGCACCTGGTGTCGTTGTAAAGCTGAAATCGCCCGACCACATCGCGAGCGTTCCTTGTCCATCAGCGATAATAGTGACCTCATAACCACGCTGGCGCAACAGGCTGGCGCCAAGGAGGCCGGCGGGGCCGCGTCCAATGACGATTGCGCTCGCCGTCATCGAAGCTCCTCTCCAAGTGCCTGAGTGGCACTCGCCTGCTCCAACGCGATCAGACGAGCGTTCGAGCCCCAACCCACGACATCAAGACCATGTTCACGCTCACGTCGCAGCGCCAAGAGCTCCTCGGTAAAACTCGCTGGAGAACGTCGACCCAACACCCGATGGGCACAGAAGGTGCCCTGACACGGCCCCATTGAGAACCAGGTAGCAAAGCGTTCCTGGGTTTGAGAGCCCGTGGCTGACCCTAAGTCCGCCTCGTAGACCTGTTCGCACTCGCACAGGAGAACACCTCGTTCTTGGGGATCGCGACGCTGGCTAGCCGTTGCCTGCTTCTCACGGATCGGCGTCACGCGACTTTGCGCGGGCGCATCCACCTGCATAGTCTTGACCAGCTGGTCACCCAGCGTCTCTCCCATCAACCGAAACGTGGTCCACTTGCCACCGAGCACCGAGAAGGCACCCACCAGTCCATCGCTATCCCCGTGATCGAGAACGGCAAAATCCCGAGAGACCGTCCGTGAATCCCCGGTGAGACCCGAGGGCTCGTACAGCGGTCGAACCCCGTTGAAGCCACGTAACACCCGCCAATGTTCCAGATCGGGGATTAACTCGCGACCGAGCCCCATCAATCGAATCGCCTCGCTCCGATCAGGCTCGGGCGCCTCCGGTTCGGGCTGGGCAACATCAGTGGTACCGAGGATCACCACCTCCTGGTGTGGCACGAAGATGTCACCATCGCTTGGAGACTTCAATCGGTTGACAACCACGTCAAGTCGCCGGTTTGCAAAGATCAACATCAGTCCATACGACGGTTGGACCTTGATATCGAGTCCCCAATCGCGTGCGACAAGACCTGCCCATGGGCCAGCGGTGTTGACTACCGCATCACAGTCAAGTACCCGACTCCCGTCACGACCCTCAACCTTGACACCGGTGACCCGTCCACCAGCCACACGGAGGCCGATGGCCCGGGTATGGTCACGCAGGCTTGACCCTCTTGATTCCAGCGCATCTACCAGTGTCGCCAGCATCTTGAACCCCTCGAGTACGCCATCGGGAACCCAGTAGGCTCGCTCGACATCCGGCGCCAGCATTGGTAGCTCCTGTCGCAGTTGCTTCAAATCTGCGGCATGGATCGGCACCTCGAGCTCATCAGCTTGATCTAACCAACGCTGCTCAAAACCATCGTCGTCACCATACTTCTTGACGAAGTACCCCCCAGTTGGGACGACCGCATCGGGTGCGAGTTGGCGCAGGAGCTGGTTCTCTAGGTAGCACTCCTTGGCCGCGTTTGGATCGGTCACGAGGTAGCGCCCACCGCTGTGCAGGAGTCCATGAAACCGGCCCGAGGTTCCTGATCCGATCTCGTTCGCCTCGAGAACGACGACCTCAATGCCGCGCAGCGTCAGATCCCAAGCAACACCGAGCCCGGTTGCACCAGCTCCAATGACCACCACCTTCATCTCTGCTCCCCTCCATGATCGCTACCAGGAGAAAACACAAAAAGCCCGACAGCAGATGCTGTCGGGCTCTCAATAATCTTACGCCACGCCTAGCAGTCAACAACGACTAGACCTCATCCTAAGCCATCGCGACACGCGTGTCAACACCGCAATTCATCACCTTTCGCAAGGAGTGGATTCATTGGATCCAATGCTGAGCGCTATTGGCGAATGCTGCCCTCAAACCGACGCTCCCACGCCTCATGACGTTTCTTCGCGTCTCGCAAGAACGGTGAGTATGCGATAGCCTTCAGCAAGGCATCATTGGCAACCTTGGCGGCACCAGACAACGGACGCACGACATCAAGGAACAAGACAGCCCGCAGCTCCGTCGAGTCATTCCAGGCGCTGTGCTGATAGCCATCATCAAAGAGCAAACTCTTGCCCTCCTCCCAGTGCCGGGTTTCGCCTCCAACCTCGATGCCACAGAGATCGTTGGGCTCGGGCACCCGCAAGCCCAGATGGTAACGCAACACACCCCGATATGGGCCACGATGTGGCGGTAGGTGCTTGCCAGGGCTCAAGATCGAGAAAAACGCCGTCGTCAACCCTGGGACCTGCTCGAGTAGTGCTGCCGTCTTCGGGCAGCGCTTCCAGTTCGCTTCGGAGCGATACCCATATCCCATAAAGAACACGGTCTTCCACTGATCGTCGTCCGAGATCGAAGCAACATCACGCGAGATGTCCTGGAAGTTCGGTAGGTCATCACGACGTCCAAGTAGCTCATCGAGCTCCTCGCGCATGTCCTTCCACCCGTTCTCAAGCGTCTGGGTCCACGGGAAAATAGCCGGGTCCATGAACGGTGTGGTCGGCACAACCGACGACTGAAGCAGCCAACCCTCGAGGCCAAAGATCGCAGCCTCACCTCCGTTGAGTGCCGCTTCGCGGAGATCCTCTCGTACCTGCTTGAGATCGGTTCCAGCCGATCGAAGGTTGTCGCGTGCCTCCTGTAACGCCACCTGCCATGTTTTGGTCATGATGTCTCCTCTCTTCGTCCGCAAGGGTAGCGGGCAACCGCTACGGTCTCACGTCTTTGACCATCAGCTTAACGCCAACACCGCCGGATCACTGATCATGATCGCGACACCACCAGCAACATAGGCCCCACACCAGCAGCTCGCCAACTCCCGACGAGCATCATTTTGTAACTGGGAGGATGCGTCGTCTGACCAACGATGTTGTCCGCGATCACCGAGCTCGCCACCATCTCATCGACCGCTGTCTGGTGCGTAGCAGGATCGAAACCACCGGCTGTTCTCATGTCCGCTCGACCTTAACCTCGGTCCCTTCGAACATCGCAGCGTACATGAGGGCTCACGAGCCAACCCGCACGAAGCCGAAGATGAGCACTCATCTACGATGATCGACCGCGGGTTAGCTCAGGATCAGTTTCACGAGCTTGCAAGAATCATGCGCGCCCGATCCCGCATTTTACGCCTCCAATTGATGTTCCAAGCCGCGAAGATGACATAGGCCACACCGAAGTAGATCAGGTCACCAGCGGGTTTTAGAAGGTACTCCCCGACAAGCAACACCACGACAATCGCGAAAATAATAGGAGTTGGGTCCCACTGGGTAACCGTCGCCTGTGCGACCTCAACCACGACGCTCGCAAGATATGGATCCGATGGCACCGTGCCCGCCCGAAGGTGACCGTAGGCTTCCCGCTGTTGTTCACGATATGGGAGAGCCGATCGCAAAATCATCAACCCAGTGTGCTGACGCCGTTTACGCCATACGACAAAGCTCACAACCAATCCTGCGGCCGCCACCAGCACCAGCACCAGCCCTATCACCTTTGAGATTTCACCCACGTTCACCTCCACCCGCGCCTAAAGCGTCAGTCTAGCGCTTGGCCACCCCGGAGTTCGGGATCACCATACACGCCTTCTTAGACCAGCGAAGGACCGTTGAGGTATCGTTCAGTCAACCCACGAAGTTCCACGTTGAGCTCATCTGAGACGCGGTAGTCAAGTGCCGCCAGCGAGTCATCCAGCTGGGACACCTTTGATGCCCCAATGATCGGCGAAGTAATCCCCGCTTGTCGTATGACCCAGGCAACTGACAAGGTCACAAGGCTGACGCCTTCTCGCTGAGCGATAGCCTTGAGCTGCTCCACGGTGGCAAACAACTCCTCATGCCAGTAGCGCTCGCGATACAGTTCACTCGCCGGAGTCGAGTTAAACCTAGTTCCCTCTGGTGGTGCGGCCTTTGGGTTGTGCTTGCCAGACAACAGGCCCCCAGCGATCGGATTGTAGGGGATCACGCCGATCCCATCTTCGTTCGCGAGATCGAGAAGATCCCGCTCGATCACCCGATACAGCAGGTTATACCGCGGCTGAGCTGATGAGAACCGCTCCCACCCATGACCCTCTGCCATCGCATTGGCTTTGGCCAACCGGTACGCTGGGTAGTTTGAACACCCGACATAGCGGACTTTACCCATATGGACCAGATCAGTCAGAGCACCCATGGTCTCCTCAACCGGGGTATCAGGGTCAAAGCGATGGAGCTGGTAGAGGTCGATGTAATCGGTCCTAAGCCGGCGCAGGGATGCATCAACAGCATCGAAAATATGCTTACGAGAATTCCCCTGATGAAACGGCTCCTTTGCCGTAGCACCAAAACACTTGGTGGCGAGAATAACCTTGTCACGCTTGCCCTTGAGCCAACGGCCAACGATCTCTTCGGTGGTTCCTGCTAGCTGCACACCTCCCCCAAGTGGGTATACGTCAGCGGTGTCAACGAAATAGACTCCGGCATCGAAGGCTCGATTGAGGATCGGGATCGAATCCTCCTCTGTGGTTTGCAAGCCAAACGTCATCGTCCCAAGGCACAACCGCGAGACCTTGAGACCTGTGTTACCTAGCCGAACTACCTCACTACCCATTGCGACTCAAACCGCCTCTCCCACTCTCGTATAACCCCTGTCATTGGCTGCTGGGGGTTTGGACATTGCCACTGCTGGCCTGACCTAACCTTGACCCTACCATGCATACCCGCCATCCTCAAGCGAGCAAGCATGTACCTATCGGGACCGCCACCGCAACAGCAGCTCACGCCGCCAACCCCTGTATGCTCAAGACAGCCAGACAACTCAAGGCTTGAACACCATCAGCCAGACCAGCACGATCAACAAGACCAGTGCCGCATCGTTGTAAATCCGACTCCATCGATCCCATAGAAGCCCTCGGAGTTCGGGCGACACCGGACCCCCACCGAGCTCCTTCGCCAACAAACGTGCCCTCTTCGGGATTGCCCCTCCAAGACCACCCAAAGCCAGAACCATCGCATAGATGACAATTGCGGCATCCACCCAACCGGTGCCGAAGCCGAAGTGTCCAACACCAACGAGCGCTATCCCACAGACACCCACCAGGGTTCCACCCGCAACGACAAGTAGCACCCCAATTGGCGCGAGTCCAAGGATCGTTGCTACCTCCAGGGCGGATCCCGCACGCCTTGCCCGGATCAACACGAGCCCGGCGAACACCACGCCGGCCACAAGGGTCATGGCACCAAGAATATGTCCCAAGAGTAAAACATGGAACAATAAGGTATGTCGTGCAGCTACCACCAACCGCCACCCAACTGTCGCATCCCGTAACCTCCTCAGCCTGCATTAACCACCATGTCGAAAACAAATGAGTATGCCCTGTCTAAACGACCTTAGACAACACGACCGCATCTGGCCAACGCTCCAGGATCCCCAACCTCAACACACGCCACCGACCTACCCCACGCTGCCGATCCCTCTACATACGAGCAGACAAACCTCGCTACCTCATCAATCAGCCAAGATCACCCCCCCGTAGCAGGCTAACCGGCACCCGAGAGATCGATATCGGCACGTGCACAACGCAGAATCGATCGCCACAGGCACGCAATACAATGGCTACCCCAGCATTGCAGCGCAATTGGGTCCTTGCACCATGCCAACCAGGAAGTCCAGCCAGCCCGCCCAACACAAAACAACCACAAGGCTCCACTATCCAAAGCGCGTCGCGATCAGCGAGAGGGGAGCATGTGGTCCATGAAATCAGGGCGCCATGCCACTAATGGCAAATCGAATCTAGGAAAGCGACACAGGCGCATCCCCACCATGACCACTCCGACCTTGCTCTTCGAAACCCCCAACCCCCCAAAACAGCACAACCCCCCTCACGTGGAGGGGGGTTGTGAAACGAGCGGCAGTGCCCTACTCTCCCAGGGGGCCTCCCCCCAAGTACCATCGGCGTAGGTGGGCTTAACTGGTCGTGTTCGGAATGGGAACGGGTGTCTCCCCACCGCTATTGCCACCGCTCGAAGCTTGCTAGCGATGCATGCAGAACTTGATTGAATCAAGCTTGCTTCATCTTGCCTGCTTGGGTCTTGTTTATGTCATGTTGCTCAACATTATGTTGCTCAATGCTGTGTTACCTAGTCACGTTGTTTGGCCAGCACACACGAGAAGGAAAGAGCGAGCACGGGTAACTCCAAGCCCTCGGCCGATTAGTACCGGTCGGCTGAACACATTGCTGTGCTTACACCTCCGGCCTATCAACGTGATCGTCTCTCACGGGCCTTACCAGGTTAACCCTGTGGGAAACCTCATCTTGAAAAGAGCTTCGCGCTTATATGCTTTCAGCGCTTATCCCTTCCGTAGGTCGCTAACCAGCCGTGCCCTTGGCAGGACAACTGGCACACGAGAGCTACGTCCGTCCCGGTCCTCTCGTACTAGGGACAGCCTTTCTCAGGTTTCCTACGGCTGCATCGGATAGGGACCGAACTGTCTCACGACGTTCTAAACCCAGCTCGCGTACCGCTTTAATGGGCGAACAGCCCAACCCTTGGGACCTACTTCAGCCCCAGGATGCGACGAGCCGACATCGAGGTGCCAAACCTTGCCGTCGATATGGACTCTTGGGCAAGATGAGCCTGTTATCCCCGGGGTACCTTTTATCCGTTGAGCGACGGCGCTTCCACACGCTACCGCCGGATCACTATGCCCTGCTTTCGCACCTGCTCGACTTGTGGGTCTCGCAGTCAAGCTCCCTTTTGCCATTGCACTCTAACGACTGATTGCCAACCAGTCTGAGGGAACCTTTGGGCGCCTCCGTTACTCTTTAGGAGGCGACCGCCCCAGTCAAACTGCCCACCTGACGCTGTTCCCGATCCGGATTCACGGACCATGGTTAGAGCTCCGGCACCGACAGGGTGGTATTTCAAGGACGCCTCCCGGGCAGCTAGCGCCACCCGTTCATAGGCTCCCACCTATCCTACACAATCGGAACCAAAACTCAACATCAAGCTACAGTAAAGGTCCACGGGGTCTTTCCGTCCTGATGCAGCTAACGAGCATCTTTACTCGTACTTCAATTTCGCCGGGTCTGTGGTTGAGACAGTGGGGAAGTCGTTACGCCATTCGTGCGGGTCGGAACTTACCCGACAAGGAATTTCGCTACCTTAGCACCGTTATAGTTACGGCGGCCGTTTACCGGGGCTTAGGTTCGAAGCTTCGCCCTAAAGGGCTAACCTCTCCCCGTAACCTTCCGGCACCGGGCAGGCGTCAGAGCGTATACGTCGTCTTAGCGACTTAGCACGCTCCTGTGTTTTTAGTAAACAGTCGCTTCCCCCGATTCTCTGCGACCCACTCGGGCATCAAGGGGGCAAGCCCCTCTCACCCTAACTGGGCCTTCCTTATCCCGAAGTTACGGAAGTAATTTGCCGAGTTCCTTAACCACAGTTCTCCCGATCGCCTTGGTATTCTCTACCTGCCTACCTGTGTCGGTTTGGGGTACGGGCGCTCTTACCACTCGCTAGAAGCTTTTCTCGGCAGCATGGGATCAATGACTTCACCTAAAAGCGGTTCGGAATCACGTCTCAGGCTTTATGAGGTCCGGATTTACCTGGCCCTCGCCCTACACGCTTTCCCCAGGACAACCAACGCCTGGGATCATCTACCCTCCTGCGTCCCTCCATCACTCAAACGTGGTAGTAGCGGTACCGGAATATGAACCGGTTGTGCATCGACTACGCCTCTCGGCCTCGCCTTAGCTCCCGACTTACCCTGGGCGGATTAGCCTTGCCCAGGAACCCTTAGGCTTTCGGCGGAGGGGTTTCTCACCCCTCTCTCGCTACTCATGCCAGCATTCTCACTCGGACACGCTCCACGACCGCTTACGCTGATCGCTTCAGTGCATGCCCGACGCTCCCCTACCATATGGACACCAGAAATCTGGTTCCACATCCGCAGCTTCGGTGTCTGACTTAGCCCCGTTACATTGTCCGCGCAAAACCACTCGACCAGTGAGCTATTACGCACTCTTTAAAGGGTGGCTGCTTCTGAGCCAACCTCCTGGCTGTTTTTGCGGTTTCACATCGTTTTCCACTTAGTCAGAACTTAGGGACCTTAGCTGGCGGTCTGGGCTGTTTCCCTCTCGACCATGAAGCTCATCCCCCATGGTCTCACTGCCAGACTCTAGAGCATCGGCATTCGGAGTTTGATTGGGATCAGTAAGCCTGTGGGGCCCCATAGCCCATTCAGTGCTCTACCTCCGATGCTGAACATCTGACGCTGTACCTAAATACATTTCGGGGAGAACCAGCTATCACCGGGTTTGATTGGCCTTTCACCCCTATCCACAGGTCATCCCCTCTGTTTTCAACCAGAGTGGGTTCGGCCCTTCACGGGGTCTTACTCCCGCTTCAGCCTGCCCATGGATAGATCACCCGGCTTCGGGTCTACCGCAGGCAACTCATACGCCCTATTCAGACTCGCTTTCGCTTCGGCTCCCCCATACATAGGTTAACCTTGCCACCCACGGTAACTCGCTGGCTCATTCTTCAAAAGGCACGCCATCGCAGAACTTGTCTGCTTTGACTGCTTGTAAACCAACGGTTTCAGGTTCTCTTTCACTCCCCTCTCGGGGTACTTTTCACCTTTCCCTCACGGTACTAGTTCACTATCGGTCGCCTGAGGAGTACTTAGCCTTACGAGGTGGTCCTCGCAGATTCACACGGGCTTTCCCAGATCCCGCGCTACTTGGGTGGCGATCGAAGGAGGTTGGGGGTTTTCGTCTACGGGGCCATTACCCTCTGTGGCGCAGCGTTCCAGACTGCTTTGACTAACCGACCAACTTTGTAACTCCTCCTAGGCTCTGGCGAACCTAGATGATCACTCCCACTACCCCAAACCGGCAACGCCGCCAGGCTATCACACCGGTTCGGTTTGGGCTCTTCCCTTTTCGCTCGCCGCTACTTGGGGAGTCACTGTTGTTTTCCTTTCCTAAAGGGTACTGAGATGTTTCAATTCCCCTTGTTCCCTCCTCCTGCCCTATATATTCAGGCAGGGGTGACATCGCATTCACTGATGTCGGGTTTCCCCATTCGGAGATCCATGGATCGAAGCTTGGTAGACAGCTCCCCATGGCTTATCGCAGTCGCCTACGTCCTTCATCGGCTTCAGGCGCCAAGGCATCCACCGTTGGCTCTTAATAACTTGGAGTACTTATGTTGATTACTCGTGCTCGCTCTTTCATTCTCAAAGTGCGCGACCGTTGGTCACACTGTAGCTGAAGAGGGATGCCAGGCTTCGACACTTTCTTTGAGACTGCCTTGCCATCGGCACTGGATCCGTTGAGCGGAATTCGGTCAATCGTAACCATGTGCGATGGGTTGGCATGTGCTCCTTAGAAAGGAGGTGATCCAGCCGCACCTTCCGGTACGGCTACCTTGTTACGACTTCACCCCAATCACCGACCCCACCTTCGACGGCTCCCTCCATTACTGGTTGGGCCACCGGCTTCGGGTGTTGCCGACTTTCGTGGTGTGACGGGCGGTGTGTACAAGGCCCGGGAACGTATTCACCCCGACGTGCTGATTCGGGATTACTAGCGACTCCGACTTCACGCAGTCGAGTTGCAGACTGCGATCCGAACTGAGACCGGCTTTATGGGATTGGCTCCCCCTCGCGGGTTGGCGACCCTTTGTACCGGCCATTGTAGCATGCGTGCAGCCCTGGATGTAAGGGGCATGATGACTTGACGTCGTCCCCACCTTCCTCCGAATTAACTCCGGCA